>CAZJCH010000330.1:0-3486 GCA_964544005.1 uncultured Papillibacter sp. | reverse complement strand
ACCGCATATAGAAAGAAAACAGAAAGCGGATGAGTACCGACTCATCCGCTCATTATTTATTATGTACTACAGCTGCGTCGCCATGATCTCATTCCACAATTTTCTCGTACGCTCGCCCTTGTTGAGCCTGTCACGCAAAGGGCAAATGACATAATTCACTATCAAAAAGCCTGCCGAATTGATGACCGAATACTCCTTCTCGCAAGCCGTCAGATGCGCGTCCGCTTTATTCCAATCATACATTTTTATTATCTCCTTCAACAAAAGATATCGTTTGTCCGTCCGTGTTATCTACGTATATTTTATCGTCATAATAATCCTTATGAGTTAATAAAGATAGTGTTAAAGTAAACGAAATAGGTAAACTTGCGCTTACAATTTAGATAAATATTTCACAAACTTTTTCGCTTTTGATAAAATATTATTCACGTGTCGTACTCAATAACATGTATATACAAGTTCTGCGCTGAAAAAACCATCCCGAAACAGCCGCGGGGTGGCTTTCTGTTTTTGCATTGGCGAGTACAATCAGCTTGGCGGACCAGTTCATAAGTTCTGACCGATTCACAAGCCGGAAAAGGCATCACAGCGCGCGCATATTCCAAAACGGAAAGCAAAACGCCATAATAGATTTTGAATACAGCGCCGGTAATTGTATAATATGCTCAAAGCCATCTGCTTGGTATCTTAAAGCGCTTATGTTTGGGCTCAGACACCGCACCCTGCCGTCTGTTGCGGCTTTGAGAACTTTTTTATATTGGGCCAGCGCCGCTTTGTCTGCTGGCCTTGGTGAAGCGGGAGAGACATTGATGAGGAAAGAATTCAATCATGATATCCAGGATCCGGAAGTCAGGCAATGGTCTTTTAAAACACCGCCGCCGCCGATTGCAGAAAAGGATATTGTTGAAACTGTTGATACCGACATAGTCGTTGTCGGTGCCGGACTCGCGGGGCTTTGTGCCGCTCTTCGCGCTGCCGAGCTTGGAGCTCGTGTTATCGTTCTGGAGAAGACAAAATCCTGGAATGTGCGCGGCGGGATGATTGGTGTGGCAAACTCAAAACCCTGGAGGGAAGCAGGCATTGTTAATGATAAAGATGCGCTCGTCAGAGACTGGATTGCCGCCAGCGGTAATCGCGCACGCGAAGAACAGGTCTGGCTGTTTGTGAACTCGAGCGAGGAGGCCATGGACTGGCTGATTGAACACCAGGCTGCCCACGACTCGGTCCCTCGGCTAGTCGGCGCTCGTTATACGGGGCCGAATTATTCGGAACGGTATGGCGCGCTGTTGTTTAAAGGACCAAAAAAAACAGCCATCCAGGAAGCTGCCGAGAACCTCTGGAAGGACAGTGAGTCACTTGGTGTGCGTTTTGTTTTCAACACACCCGGGATATGTCTGGAAAAGAACGAGAATCGCGTCACAGCTATTATTGCGGGGAAGCAGGGCGCTTTCAGCCGGTATAAGGCCGCCAAAGGCGTGATTCTTGCCACAGGAGATATACATGGGGACACCGAAATGCTGGAAGCTTATTGTCCCATATTCCTGAAGGTCAGGCATAGCCAATATACACCAGAAGGCGCCAACACCGGCGATGGGCACAAGATGGGCTTGTGGGCCGGTGGCGTGATGGAAGATTCTCCTTTCCCCACGATCATGCACCCGCAGGGGTACAACAGAATGCAGGCCTTTTTCCTCTTCGTCAACAGTTACGGAGACCGCTTTATGAACGAGGATACATGGTGCCAGGCGAAGAGCCTTAACGTTTTGAAACAGCCGGGAAATGTTGATTATGCATATAGTATCTTTGACTCGGACTGGCAGGCTCAGATGATAGCAGGAATGCCCTATAGCGGCGGACTGTTCAACGACAATTCGTATTCGGTCTACGGCGCACCCTTTACCGGCGAAACAGAGCGCACCTTTATCGAATCCGGGCTGACAAACGGTCTTGTGGTTAAAGCGGACACTGTTGAAGAACTGGCAAAAAAAATTAATATTCCGGCGCAAAAGCTGAGCGCGACCGTCAACCGGTACAACGACTTCGTCAGGATGAAAAAAGACCGGGACTTCGGAAAACGACCGGAACTCCTCTTTCCGATTCGCCAAGCTCCTTACTATGCGTCAAAGTTCGGCCCTGCGATGCTTGCTGTTACCGGCGGCCTGCTGGTCGATACACACCTTCGCGTATTGGATGAAAGGAATAATCCGATTAAGGGTCTTTATGCTGTGGGAAATGTGGCCGGCGGATTATACGGCGTCGATTATACAACCGTCATCCCGGGAAACAGCCACGGACGGGCACTCACCTGGGGGTATCTGGCAGCCAGGAATGCCCTGGAGGATGAGTCGCAGATATAAGTGAGAACGGGGAACTCGGAAAGGAAAGCCAAATGGATATGAAGAACAGAATTAAAGATGTTGCCTTAAATCACGGCATGGATATGTGCGGATTTGCCGGTGTCGACCGTTTTGACGAATCGCCTTCCGGACGTCACCCGACGGATATATTACCCGGGTGCCGGACTGTAATTGTCATCGGCGCACGTCTGCTGGACGGTGTCGTTCAGGCAAACTTTCGCACGTATGAAAACGGACGTCATGACCTGAAGGGGTTGTATGGTACCTACGGGTATACGATACTGCCTAATTTTGAGCTGACGTACGCCTGTTATGCCGTTGCACAGCTGATCGAGCGCAGTCTCGGCGAGGCGGCAACGCCGCTGTCTACAGGTCCGCTCACTAACGGAACACAAATCAGCATCCGCCATTGCGCGGTTGCCGCTGGCCTTGGAGAGTTCGGCTGGCTCAGCATTGTGCTGACGCCTGAATTCGGTCCGAGAAACCGGTTCGGCGTTATTCTGACCACGGCAGAAATTGAGCCCGATCCCCTCTACAGCGGCCCACAGCTCTGTGATCCCGGAAAATGCCATATTTGCACAGATGTCTGCCCGACAAAGGCCATCGGCCTCTACGGTTCGGAAGACTATAGGACTTGCTCTGTAGGAACAAAAAAGTGTACTTACGGTAAAGTAAGCTTCCCTCGATGCCAAGTGGCGGCCCATGGGCTGAGGCAGGAATACGGCGGCAGCGAGGACCTTGTCACAACAGACGATCCGACGCTTCAGGATATCAATGACGCAAAAGCCGCAACACCGATTCAGGACCGGGGGCTGCAGCATTTCGAGTCATGGCATTGCGGTTTATGTCTTTCTTATTGCCCGGCAGGCAAATGGAAGGACAAATTCCTGGATACAAAGCTCAGCGGGGGCGCTCACACTGTCGTTGACAAACGGTAGCCATTACCCGGCGGTGCCTATGGCTCTTAAGCAGTATTTGATGTCGGAGCGATATTGAGAGAGGGGTCACAAAAATGCCGAGTATCAATACAAAATGGGGGACATGGGCAACGCCGCCGGAGGAAATAAACGAAGACAGTATCACAAGAGTTCTGGAAGCAGACGTCGTGGTTATCGGTGCGGGTATTGGA
>CAZJCH010000329.1:1118-3490 GCA_964544005.1 uncultured Papillibacter sp. | reverse complement strand
GTTTCCGATATCCCCGAACCCCCCGCAACCCCCGCAGGCGGCCCCGACATGGGCGGCATGGGCGGCATGGGCGGTATGTATTAATCGATTAAAGGCCTAAAAGAAGACCCGAAAGGGTCTTCTTTGGTATAACATTATGTTTATGATGAACAAGAGCTCTTCCGTTGCCTTCAGATTAACTGTACTGTTGTTTGCAATCGCGCTGGCTGCGGCGGCTTTTACAGGGTGCGCCAAGCCTGCCGGAGCAGCACCGGCTGGTGCTGCGCAAGCTGAGGATACAGCTTCAGCCGATGAGGTCTTACAGAAGCTTTTCGAAGAAAAGAAAAGCGATACGGCGGTCAGTGGAAAAGGCACGGTACTCCGCCTGCTCAGCGATGATACTGAAGGTGCCAGACACCAGCGCTTTATTCTTGAGCTCCAATCCGGACAGACGCTTCTGCTGACACATAATATCGACATCGCGCCGAGAGTTTCACCTCTTGATGTTGGCGATATCGTCGAGTTTGCCGGCGAGTACGTCTGGAATGACCAAGGCGGCATCATACATTGGACACATCATGATCCGGACGGCAGCCATGCCGATGGTTTCATCAAGGCAAACGGTCATACGTTTCAATAATAAATGAAGCAGCCGTCAGGCTTTTGTTCCGGAAACTCAAGTTTGGCAACATATACGCCGCGTTATTATGAAAACTGGCAACGGACGGCAGCCATAGCGGCTGCGTTTGTTGCCGGTTTCTATCTCCGGAACATTTTGCCTGGCTGATCGTCATATAAACGCAACCCAATATGAATGTGAGGTCAATAAAATGAAAAAACAAAGAATATTGCCTTTTTTACTCTGCGTTGTTCTGATTACCGGACTGTTTTCCGGCTGCGGTGTGACGAAAGCAAGCGGCGGCGGTGACCCATCGGGCAGCCCATCAGCTTCCTCCGATGTAACGGAAAGCCCAGTCCCTGTCGATGTCAGCGGCAGGAGCCTTGTGAGCGCAAAATCTTATGCCGATGTTTTCAAGGCGCTCAGCGACGCGTCCGCAAGGAACAGCTATTGGGGCCCTGATTATGCCCTGAGGGAGGATTCCGCCGCGAAAGGAGCAGAAACAGCGCCCGCCGCGCCCATGCCCGCCCCGGCTGCTCAGGACGATTCCTATGAAAACGGCGCCTTAGGCGGCCCTGATTATTCGCAGACGAACGTCCAGGTCGGCGGCGTCGACGAGGGCGATATCGTCAAAACCGACGGCAGCTATATTTATGTCCTGCGCAACAACGAACTGATCATTTTTAAGGCCGACGGCGCTGCAACCGCCAGGGTCGGTTCCGTCAAGGTCGGCACCGATTACACCGACGAGGCACCGGGTTATGACGGCAGAGAGCCGGAAGCAGTTTACTCGTATGAAAACGCCACCGATATCTATGTAACGGGAGATACGGCCGTTATCATCTCCTCTTACAACAGTTATGGCCCTTATTATGACGTGAAATACAGCGCGGAGACGGACGTCGACACCGGAGATGCTTACACATCCGAGATGCTGCCCATGAACGACCAGCAAATTGCGAAGATCTATATCTTCGACATTACGAACCGCTCAAATCCCACATTAAAGTCCGAGCTCGGACAGGATGGTTACGTCCTGACGACGCGGCTTTTAGGCAACACGCTCTATATGATCTCGACCTATTACGTCTATAATACGGATGAAAACAACGAAGGCACCTATATCCCCAGGCTCTACGATAACGGCACGGCAAAGCTCGTAGCCCCCGACCACATCTCGATCATGCCGTATTTCAGCTCGACGGCTTACACAGTCGTCTGCGCTTATGATCTTGCCACCGCTTCCCTCGGCGAGAATCAGTCGATCCTCGGCGGCGGCTCCACCGTCTACATGAATAAAAACACGCTCTTCATCGCCAGCTCCACAAGCGACCAGACCGAAAGCGCACCCTATACCGACAACGTCTATACCGTCATTGACTATACGATGACGACCGTCACCGATATCACAAGCTTTGATATCACCGGCGGCAAGCTGACTCTCTTGGCCTCCGGCTCCGTTTCGGGCAGCCTGAGCGACCAGTTTGCTATGGATGAATTCGGAGGAAACCTCCGCGTCGTGACGACGACGTTAGATCAGAGCTGGTCCGAATACACAGACAAAGCAAAGGGGTTCGTCAATTATGTTTACAAAGACCCGTATTCGGCAAACGCTTTATACGTATTGGACGGCAGCCTGAAACCGGTCGGCAGGGTCGAGGATCTTGCCAAGGGCGAGCAAGTCTACTCCGTACGGTTTGACGGTGAGATCGGCTATTTCGTGACCTTCCGTCAAGTCGATCCGCTCTTTGCCGTCGACCTCTCCGATCCGGCG
>CAZJCH010000329.1:0-1108 GCA_964544005.1 uncultured Papillibacter sp. | reverse complement strand
GGGTGCTGAGCGAGCTGAAAATAAGCGGTTTCTCCGAATATCTGCACGTCTGGAGCGAGGACCGCCTGTTCGGGCTCGGCATGGACGCGGACGAGGAAACAGGCCGTACAAACGGCATGAAGCTCTCCATGTTCGATACGACCGATCCGACGGACGTGACGGTCAAGAATTCTCTCAAGCTCGAAACCGATTACTCGAACGCGCTATATAATCACAAGGCCATTCTGATCTCCCCCGACAAGAGCATTATCGCCTTCCCCGCCGATAGCGGCTACGATATCTACGGTTATTCCGACGCGCAGGGCTTTTATAAACGCGCAGGCGTTTCCTCCGTGGAATGGAGCGGCGACAGCCGCGGCCTGTATATCGGTGATTTCGCCTATATCGTCGACTACAACTCCATATCCGTTCTAGACATGACAAGCTTTATTCTCCTCAATCGGTTCTCATACTGAGGCTTTATTGCCAAAGGGCGTTTCACAGCTGTGAAACGCCCCCTTTTTTTACTTTTTGATCAACCGCTGCTGCCTTTCGGCGATGATTCTTCTCTTTGTCTCCTCCATTTGACGCTTCCTGGCCCGCCGTCTCAACCAATCGCGTATGACGAGCCAAACGTAAATAATGATAAATAGTATCAGCAGTATTATCACAAGCTGAACCCAGAATATTGATAGTGTATCCTTTATCTCACTCTTAATGAATTCTCCCCTGTCCAGCCAAACAGCATGCGCCGCCACAAGCTTTACCATGCCGTACAATTCACCGTCAATGCTGACCGTCATTTCACCGAGAATATCACTCTCCCTGACCGGTGCCGTCAGGTCTTTTCCTTCCGACTCCCCATAGATAACAATATCCTTAATGATATTGTCTGCCGTCAGATCGCTTCGAGCCAAAACCGTAATTGCTTCCGACGGCCTGAGATCAACATGATCGGTCCCTCTGGCCAACAGGATTTCCTCACTCGCGATGACTTCGTACTTTCTTACGATATTGTGCCACTTAAAGCCCGACATGCCCCACTCAAAGAGCTTTTTCGTCTCCGAAAAGCAGGCTTCAGCATCAGAGCCGTTCTCCGCGCCTGTCGTTTTGGCACCGAAGACGACCG
>CAZJCH010000328.1:0-3498 GCA_964544005.1 uncultured Papillibacter sp. | reverse complement strand
CAGGGGAAGACGACTTGCCGTCAGCCAGAGTTACCGGTATACCAACGATCATGACGCCCTCGGACTGCAGATTGATGCCCACGGCGTTGCCCATCGGGACGAGCTGCTTGCCGGCATAGATTCCGGACGCGAATCCGGCCGTCGTGTTGAATGTCAAAAATGTCAAAAGAAAAAGTCCCGTCACAGCTTTCTTTACGCACCCTTTATTTAAATGAATCCCCATACAAGACGTCCCCCTTCTTGATATGGAGAGCAGAATAACGATTTCATACTTTTCCCCTCCTTAAATAATCGTTGTTTCATTTTTAATATGTCCCTGGCAGTGAAAAAAAAGAACGTATTTCTGTGTCAATTTATTTCTGTTTTGGACTGGAAGACCTTGTTAAGAGAGAGCCTCCGCACTTTTCAATCATCATGATGTATTTTTACGCTTGATTTGTGATATTTTATTTCTAAAGTCATAAAATGGATTCCAGCACGCTCTTTCTTGTAAGTTACGCCAGAAATTGCGCATTTGACGGCAAAATATTTGACATCAATACCCAAATACTATAATGTTAAAAAGTGTCGGGAAAAACCATCTATTGGGAGTATCTCAAATATGAGGTAAAAAATTCATATAACATACGTACGCTGGAATGTTATGAAGGAAGTTTTATAAAAGGCTTTTACAGAAATCACAATATTCAATACTAAATTTCTACACTGGAATTCAGATGTGTCTCATTATTACAACCTTATACTTCGGACGCAGGGTTAAATTTTACATTAAAAGAGTAATTCACTAAATTAATAAGGGGGATGGTCTATGCCAAAACCTTGCGGGGATAAAGGCGAAAAAAACCTTATATCAAGCAGGCTGAAGGAGCTTCGGGCAAAAAGCGGCTTGTCTCAGAGGGCGTTGGCCGGCAGGCTGCAGCTCCTGGGTTGTGATATGGATAAGAACGTCATAACCCGTATCGAAACCAATAAAAGGTATGTCACGGACCTTGAGCTTCGAGCAATTGTATCCATATTTAATGTATCATATAGCTTTTTAATTGATGGCAGAGAAGATGGAAAATAATAGAAATAATTTCCAAAATATGCTTGCAAAAGGCGTCTTTTTGTGCTAGATTGTTAGACAAGGCCGCAGATAAAAAGATATATTGCAAAGCCGTGATGAAATAATACAGTTACGGAGGAGATACAATGGAGACCAAAACGCGAGTCATTATAGCTGACACCGGTGAAGAGTACAGAATGCTGCTTTCCGAGATTCTTGCTGCAGAAGGCGATTTTGATGTCGTCGGCTGCACTGGTGACGGTTTGACTGCTTATTCGCTTGTGCTGAAGGAAAAGCCGGACGTATTGCTGACAGACCTGATTCTTTCTGGCCTTGACGGTTTGACGGTGCTCGAAAAGCTCACCGCCGTTCCTGATAGTGAGCGCCCGTCCGTCATTATTATCTCTGGGTTTTCAAGTGAGCATACGCTGACCGAAGCATCAAATCTCGGGGCATCCTACTTCATGCAGAAACCATGTGATATCCCGGCACTTTTAACGAGAATCCGCATGGTATCCGGCAAAACGCGCTCAAGCGGAGTCGGGACAAGCGCAAGCAAGCCGACGCGTCAGGAGCAGAGCCTGGAAAGCCTCGTGACGGAAATCATCCACGAAATCGGCGTGCCGGCACATATCAAGGGCTACCAATACCTACGCGAGGCGATTATTTTAACGATCAACGACATGGATGTCATCAATGCCGTAACCAAGGTTCTTTATCCGACTGTTGCAAAAAAATTCTCAACGACACCGAGCCGCGTGGAACGGGCCATACGCCACGCCATAGAAGTCGCCTGGGACAGAGGCGACCTGGAAACCCTCCAAAAATTCTTCGGCTACACGGTCTCCAACATAAAAGGCAAGCCCACCAACTCCGAATTCATCGCCATGATTGCCGACAGGCTCAGCCTGCAGAGGCGCGAAAGCAAATAAAATAACAAAACCGTTGCACCAACACATTTTCATGAGGTTTTAAGATGCCACAATAGAATGTTGTATCAACAAATGACAAGGGTGGTGTGGCGAATTGGCCGACCTGAATGGATTGGCGGCGCGGTTTGACGGAGCGGTGCTTTTATTGCCGCCGCAGCTGAGGGAACCGGCGCGGCGTGTGATCAGGGAGGACAGGGCAAAAGCGGAGGAGCTGAGGCTCCGGGTGGGGTATCCGATGACGCTGCTTTTGCCAACCGGCGAGGTGTCGCTGGGCGGCGAGAAGGTCACAAAGCGCGACCTGGACGGGCTTCTCGATATCGCGACGGGGGCTTCGGCGTATGCCGCCAGAGACAGCGTCCGGCTGGGCTACATAACGGTCAGAGGCGGCTACAGGATCGGCCTCGGGGGGACGGCGCTTACGAAGGACGGCGAGGTGATGGGACTCAAGAACATCACATCCGCAGCCCTCCGCATTTCCAGAGAAGTCATCGGCATCGCACGCGATGTGATTCCGGGCATCACCCGCGGCGGCAGCGTCTGCTCGACGCTGATCATATCGCCGCCCGGCATGGGGAAGACGACGCTTTTACGCGACCTCGTCAGGCTGCTGTCGTCCGGAGATGAGGAACTGGAGCTCAGGGCTATGCGCGTGGCGCTGGCGGATGAAAGAAGCGAGGTAGCCGCCGTTTTTGACGGTGTGCCGCAGCTGGATATCGGGCCGCTGACGGATGTGCTCGACGCGTGTCCGAAAGCTTCAGCCGTCATGATGCTGCTCCGGGCTATGAATCCTCAGGTGATCGCCCTTGACGAGATTACCGCGCCGGAGGATATCACCGCCTGTGAGAGCGCAGCGAACTGCGGCGTAAAGCTCCTGGCCACGGCCCACGCAGAGGGCGCAGAGGATCTTTTCAAGAGGCCGCTGTACAGAAGGCTCGTAGACAGCGCGGTCTTTGATAAGGCCGTACTGATCAGCAAAACAGATGGGAAATGGAGCTATACCGTCAAGGATTTGGAGGGCTCTTTATGATCAGGCTCATTGGCGCCGTGCTCATAACAGTCGGGACTGCCGCCTGGGGCCTCATGGGTGTATTCAGGCTGCGCAGCCGTGTCAAAAGCTTGAACGCGCTGCTTAGCGCCCTTGGCCTTATGAAAAGCGAAATATGCGACCGGCTGACGCCGATGCCCGAGCTGCTTAAGCAATTATCAAACGAAGCGTCATTTCCGGCATCCCTGCTGTTTAATAACGCTGCTGAAAAAATTCCGTCACTTGGCAGCAAAGCGTTTTCAACAATTTGGAGCCAGGCGGTACAGGAAACACCTGAGCTCCTGCTGTCGCCGCCGGAGGAGCTTGTCCTGAAGGAGCTCGGCATGAGCCTCGGCCGGTATGATATCGGCGAACAAAAAAATGCTATCCAGTATGCCGAACGGCGCATGGACGAGTATGCCAAAAAGGCCGAAACGGAGCGGGAGAGAAATTCCAAGGTCCATGCGTTTCTCGGTGTTGCCGCCGGCCTGTTCGCG
>CAZJCH010000327.1:0-3507 GCA_964544005.1 uncultured Papillibacter sp. | reverse complement strand
CGGCCACACCCGACAAGGTCAAGGCCGCCTATGAGAAAAAGCAGCGCGGCGAGGACCTCACACCGCCGAAGTACTTCCTCGGCTCAGATTTCGAGGATGAGCTGGAGTTAATCAAGGCCAATCCGTTCTAATGCACTGACGGTACAACATGATATAATTCACTGCAGGGCGCGTCTCAAAGGCGCGCCCTGCAGCGGATATCAGCAATAACAGGAAAGGAATGACAAGCGATGAAAATGGAGGACGTAACGGTTTATACCGCTAAATGCTTTAACGGGGAGCCCGCATCGTGTTCGTATGCCTGCCCTTTTCATCTGGATATCCGTTCCTTTCTTGAAAAGGCCGGAAATGGCAGATGGCAGCCGGCCTACAAGGAGCTGCGGAACGCGGTGGTTTTCCCTGTGCTTGTCAGCACTCTGTGCGACCAGCCGTGCAGAGACCGCTGCCAACGGACGGTGACCGGCGACGAACCGATCGCTCTTCGGGATATCGAGACCGCAGTCATCAGATACGCTAAAAACCGCAAGCCGGAAGCGTATTTTATACCACCAAAGACGCAGACCGTGGCAGTCGTCGGCGCGGGCGCCGCGGGCCTGACCTGCGCTTTAAACCTCGCGCAGAAGAAGTACCCGGTCACGGTCTTTGAAAGGCTGGACAGCTGGGGAGGCAGCCTGCGCAGCCATCCACGCTTTAAGGAATTCGACGAGGATTTTGCTCTGCAGTTTTCGGCCGTCGACGTCACCTTCAATTATGACGCGGAAATAAAGTCCCTTGAGGAATTGAACGGGTATGACGCCATTTATATCGCCACCGGCACCGGCGGAGAGGCATTCGGGCTCCTGGACAGCTGGGACCCGGAGCTGCTGTCGACGTCAAATCCCAAGGTTTTCATGGGCGGCGCCCTGTGCGGCGCGTCTTTGATGGAGGGCATTGCCCAAGGGCCCGCGCTGTCAAAGACCATGGAGGTCTTTTTGATGACAGGTAAAGCCTCCGGCACCCACGGAACCTACGGCAGGAATGACTGCGGGCACTATCTCAGGCATGACGGCGAGGATTCCATACCGCTGGTAAAGGCTTCCTGCGAAGACGGCTATACCGAGGAAGAGGCGAAGGCGGAAGCGCTCCGGTGCTTTAAGTGCGATTGCGATTATTGCGAGAAATCCTGTGAGATGCTCAAATGGTTCAAGAAAAAGCCCCATCGAATCGCCGTGGAGGTGTCTACAGATTCGCAGGCCACCTCGACGCTCTCGGCGCGCACGATCACGCGGGAGACATACTCCTGCAACATCTGCGGCAAATGCAAGTCTGTCTGTCCGGAAAACGTCGATATCGGAGCGCTCCTTCAGTTTTCGAGAACCGACAGGTTAAGCGCCGGCAAGGATATTCCCGTATATCACGATTACTGGCTGCGGGAATTTGACTTCAACACAACGGAGGGCTTTTTTGCCCATGCGCCCAAGGACAAGAAAACGTGCGAATATGCGTTTTTCCCCGGCTGTCAGCTGGGCGCGCTCAACAAGGGCCATACGATCAAATCGTTTGAATATTTGAGCGCGCGGTATGATACCGGGCTTATTCTCGGCTGCTGCGGTGCGCCGGCGTACTGGGCCGGCGACGAGAAACGGCTGTCTGAAAATAAAGAAAGGCTTAATAAGGTATGGGAGGGCATGGGAAAGCCGACGCTCGTTTTTGCCTGCGCCTCCTGTGAATGCATCTTTGAGCAGTTTATGCCCGAAATAAAAAGGGTATCCTTATATGAGCTTCTGGCTGCCGACGCGTCGGTCAAGCCTTCGCAGGCCTTTTGCGAGGCTGCGGTGTTTGACCCCTGCGCCGCCGGTGATAATGATGCTATGCAAAAGAGTGTCCGGCAACTGGCGCAAAAAGCCGGGACGCGGCTGGAGGAGCTCAAGGAGCCGTTCAGGTGCTGCGGCTACGGCGGCCACATACAGCTTGCAAGCCCCGACCTGTACGACGAGATTACAACCCATCGGGCCCAGGCCAGCGACAAACCATACATCGCTTACTGCGCAAACTGTCAGGATGTATTTGACAGCAGGGATAAGGAATGCGTCCACATTCTGGACATGGTGTTTACGCCGGCCGCAGCAAAGCGGGCGCACGGCCTGCAGCAAAAGCGGCACAACAGCCTGGAGGTTAAAAAGACGCTTATGAAGGATTTCTTCGATATGGAATTTGAACCAAAAACGCATGAATGGGACGCTTTAAAGCTCGTCATCGGCGAGGCGCTCCTGGAGGATCTGGACAAAAAGCTCATTATGGAGGCGGATCTCAAGGAAGCGATTTGGCTGGCGGAGACGACAGGCGACATGTTTATCAGCGAGCCGGGCGGCATCGTGCAATGCAGCATGGAAAAGTCTGTACTCACCTATTGGGTGCAGTATAAGCGCTTGGCGCCGGATACCTTCGAAATCATTCAGGCCTTTTCCCACCGCATGCATATTAAGAAGGAGGACTGAGCGATGGACACCATTGACAGAGCCTGGAAATGCGGCAAATGCGGCCTGGAGCTCGCCGGGAAAAAAGCGAGTTTTTCCTATCTGGGTCATACGTTTTCACACGAGGTGCTGCGCTGTCCGAAATGCGGCAAGGTTTTTATCCCAAAGGAGCTGGCGGAGGGCAGGATGGCTGAGGTCGAGCTGCAGCTGGAAGACAAATAAGACGGGGGCGGATTTTTATATCCGCCCCGATTTATGAAATTGGAACAGTTCAAGCTCTGGCGGAAAACGGCTTTATTTATCATGTCAGCTGGTGTATAATCACTGACAAAAGGTGTTGTACCTTATATTGAAACGAAAGGGAGATCATATGAATTATACACGTTTTAACCTGACGATCAATGGCGTGTCAAGACCTGTCATTATGAATCCTGAAAAGGACAATCTGGCGGCTGTCCTGCGCAGAATGGGACTGACCGGCACCAAAATCGGCTGCGGCACCGGCGTATGCGGGGCTTGCTCCGTGATCCTCAACGGCGAGGTCGTCCGTTCTTGTACGAAGAAGATGAAGAGCATCCCCGAATACAGCGAGGTCATAACCATCGAGGGCATCGGCACACCGCAGCATCTCCATCCCCTGCAGCAGGCCTGGATCACGTACGGCGGGGTTCAGTGCGGCTTTTGCACGCCCGGGTTTATCGTTTCGGCATATGGCCTGCTTCTGAAAAATCAAAGCCCCTCCCGCGAGGATGTGCGCACCTGGTTTAAAGACCACCGGAATGTCTGCCGCTGTACAGGCTACAAGCCCTTGGTCGACGCCGTCATGGCCGCCGCGAAGGTCATGCGCGGCGACGCCTCGATGGATGATATCACTTTTAATCCCGCCGCTCATCAGGATTATTACGGTACCGAGCTTCCAAGGCCCGCGGCACTGCCCAAGGTCTGCGGCCTTTCCGATTTCGGCGACGACCTGAAGCTGAAGATGCCGGAAGGCACGGCGCACCTGGCTGTCGTTCTCTCGGAGGTCCGGCACGCCAAAATCCTCAGCATC
>CAZJCH010000326.1:0-3526 GCA_964544005.1 uncultured Papillibacter sp. | reverse complement strand
AATTCAATTAATTTTTTATCCCATAATGATTCCATCAGGGCATTGATTCTCTCTTTGCGCTTCTTTTCTGCTGTGCGTCCGTCATGGCGATTCCTCTTTATGGGATTACAAGAATAATATCACAGATTTGCTGTATTTTCCATAAGGTTTGTTGAGCCTTGCACATAGACTTGACGGTCATTTTATGACGCTGAACGTGTAACGCGGCTGATATGGTATAATAGGCTTAACCCGGCAAAACTGCCTCTATGCCGCCCCTGTAAAAATCCGGGCTTCTCCTGAAAAAAATATATAGCGTATATGTCATTTTGCACAAAAATGAAAGAAATCCAGTCATTGCAGCGTTTCCTGGCATCGGCGGACGGCAAGATTTAACACTTTCGCATAATTATTAATAATTCTGTAACAAATTATCGCCTCAAAACAGTACCAAAACGCATCAAAAACGCATCAAAAACGCGCCAAAACATGTAATAATGCTCCTTTTTCCCGCAACCGATATTGCGGTGTTACGCGGTGCGGGAGGCGAAACGTGAGGCTCAATATACATCGCCCGATCGGAAGGCTTTGACCATGGTCCAGGTGAGGCTCATGGTGTTGCCGTCGGGAGGGATGTCCTGACGGTGGAACCATTTACCCTCGGACAGCTCCTTTTCATCGACGCGGACTGTATCATCGCCGTCCAGGTCGGCGAAGAAGCCGGATAATAAGGAGCCGGAGAAGGCCCAGGGCTGGCTTTTGTAGTAGCGGATATTTTTGACCTTCAGGCCGACCTCCTCCATCACCTCGCGCCGGACGGCGTCCTCAAGAGTCTCACCGATCTCGACGAAGCCGGCGACAAGGGCGTACCGGTTATAACCGGCGGCGTACTTCGTCAGAAGAATCCTGTCGCCGTTCGTGACGCCCACGATGACGACTGGAGCGATCTTCGGGTATTCGATCAGTCCGCAGGCGGGGCAGACGACAGCCCGCTCATCCTCCCTGTGTTTCATGGGCGAGGCGCACCGGCCGCAGAAGCGGCGGGCGTCGTACCAGAGCGCCAGATGGAAGGCGGTGGCGTCGGCAAAAGCCAGCCAGGATGGCTCGAGCTCACGGAAAGCGAAGATGGGCTGATACCGGAAGGAATCCGTTTCATCGATTTCCCTGAATGACAGGTAAAATGATGTCTCATCAAGAGAAAAAAGATAAAGCAGTTCCTGCGCGGCGTCGGGAAAGAGCCGGCATACCACAGAATAAGGAGGGAACGACAACCCGCCGTCCTTTTCCTCTGCAAGAAGCCTGTCTCCTTTTAAAATGCAAACAAGGTCTGTCCCGTCCGGTTTTTTGTTTATGTATTCAACATGGTAACGATGCGGCAAAATATCCTGAAACAAAATGAATCACACCCAGTCGTTATTTTTTGACTCAATATACATGAAAAGTTCGAAACAAGCAAGCGGTGGCAATTACTTACATATCATGTGCTGCCTCATCTTCGTGCGTTTTCGAGTAAATGTACAATATAATCAAAATATACGACTGAAAACCCTTGATTGTCATGCGAATTGTCGGTATAATCAGAATATGGAGGTAGAATCATGAAAAGCAAGCTTTTGGCGGCACTTATCTCTGCCTGTCTTTTACTTCTCGTTTTCACCGGCTGCGGCATGAAGATGCCGGATGATACCGGCGAATCACCCAGCGGCAGCTCCGGAAGCCCGTCGGGCGGCAGCGTGTCGGCTGCGACGACGATCACAGGCGTCGTGAGCTTCATTGACAATGAAACGATCAGGCTCGAGCTTGTCGGGGAGAAGGACGCGCAGTCATCCGAAGATGCGCCTACCGTCACTATAGGCTCATCTGTTTATGTCATGTCCGGCATCACACAATCGGTCGCCCCCAATGCCGAGACAGCCGTCGTTTTTGTGAATCAGGGATTCGCCTCAGGCAGACTCGGCGACATCGTCGCCGGAGACTTTCTGGCGGTTGTCGTAAAAGGAGATGCGGTGCTGACGGTCATAAATGCCGGGCATGCCGACGTATCCGAGCCCAGTACGGGGGGGGAGCAGCCGTCCGTTGAACCGACAGGCAGCAGCGAGCCTTCACCGAGCATTCCGGATACGACCGAGCCGGCCATGTACACTGTCACAACAGACGGCCTGAAGGTCAGGAGCGGCCCGGGGATCGAATATTCCAAATTGGGTACGCTCGACAAGGGCTCAAGGATAACCGGCATTATCACCAATGGTTGGATCGAGTTTACGTATGACGGCAAAGAGGCGTACAGCAGCGCCGAGTATATCGAACTGTCAACAGGGCCGGAAGGCGTTCCCGACTCCGGCGAATCAAAGACGTATACGACGACCGACAATGTACTGGCCCGAAGCGGCCCCGGCACGTCGAGCACCTCCCTCGGAACACTTCAAAAAGGCACCGAGGTCACAGGCACCGTCCTCGGCGGCTGGCTCAAGTTCACCTACAACGACCAGACAGCCTACTGCAGCGCCGCATACCTGGCGGCGGGATAACTGAAAATACACATAAAAAAGCCCTGATTTCGGATATCAGGGCTTTTTGTTAAGCGTGATGCTAAAACGTCACTTAATTTGAGAAAAATCGAACAGGTCGGCGAAGGTTTGCAGGTCGGCTTCGGTGATGCTGCTGGAATTGAAGCCGCTGTCGCCGGTGCCGGCGAGGACATTGACGGTGATAAAGGAATTGTCCAGGTCGGCGATGACAAGGGCTTTCGTTTCACTGAGGGCCAGGGAGACCGTCACACCGCTCTTTGTGGTGTACTGCCATTCACGGTAGGCGTCCGCGTCGCCGATGTTCAGATAGACCTCGGAGAAGGTGCCCTTCACGTAATTCCCCAGCTGGTACTCAATGGAGGCGCCGCTATAAAGCACCGCCTGGCCGTCGTAATGGAAGGCGCCGTCTTCGTAGGCATACCCGCCGTAAACCCTGTTGACGCCGGCGGCGTCCTTGCTTTGGAGGAAATCGCCGATGCCGTTGAGCTCAATGAATTGTTCGGAATTATCGTAGATGGTGAGCTCGGTGTGCAGCCGGAGCCCGTATTTCGCGATGATCTCCTCCAGTTTATCCGCCATTTCCTTTGAGTAGACATTGTAAATATTGTGGTACTTTTCCGAATATTCGCTAAAGCCGTTTCCGATCTCGTTTAAGATGGCGTGGTCGGTGTCGTAGTTTTGCAGGAAAACTTTCCACTCGGCGCTGGCTTTGAATTCGTTGCTGTCGGGGTAGCCCTGCAGGGGGATCAGATCTCGGCTCGGTTCAGCGGCTGCCGGACCGCCGTCCGGCGATGGGTCTTCTGTTCCGATGCCGTCAGAAACGGCCGACGCTCCGGCGGGGGGGCTTACCGTATCATTTTTTATGACCATGTCCCTGAGACCGAAAAACTGTGTGGCGAGGGCTGTAGTCCCCAGCGTTGTGACAAGCGCCGCCGCTGCGGCGATACCGATAAACCGTTTGATGCGTTTTGACTTCATATGACCTCCTGAATCTTCTTCTCCGCGCGCTTCAATGCCCG
>CAZJCH010000325.1:0-3529 GCA_964544005.1 uncultured Papillibacter sp. | reverse complement strand
TTCCCAAATCCTCCGTTATCGGCCTTCTGCTGGAGCATGGTGAGGATTATAAGATCGTTGCCAGCTCGGAAAACGGGGTCATGTCCCACAACCCGCTGACATGGGGCGTCTGCGGGCCGTCGTTTATTAACGAACAGGAGCTGTCGAAATCGAGCCGACAAACAAACGAGGCGCTCCGGGCCTGGCTCGGCACCCTGACGCCCCCTCAGCGGGAGCAGTTCACCGAGGCGCTTTTCGATGTCATCCGCGCCTCCGGCGCGCAGACGCTGTCCGACCTCACAAAGGAACGGCTCCTCGTCGTCGATGCCATGATCAGAAAGTACCGGAGTCTGGACAAAGATACACGAAAGCTGCTGAGGGACACGGTCATCAACTTTTTCAGCGTCCGCCAGAAAATCCTGCGCGCGTCCATCGGTCAAAGCTTTGAGGCCCTGCTGGGCAAAAAAACATAATATGACATATTGCGACACCCCCGACGTTTTATGATGAACGTCGGGGGTGAACAATGTTGTCCTTTTCGGCGAAACTATGTATCGGCGCGTTTTTGACATCCGCCGCTTTCATGCTTCAGTTATCCTGCGTCCTGTTCCCTGTTTTGGGGGTTTGTCTCGGCGCGGCCTGCACGCCGGTTGTCGCCGCTGCAGGGTTTATCCTGAAACGCCGCGCTCTCCTTGTCTATATCGGTGCAGGCGTTTTATTGCTTATGATAAGCCCCCGCTACGCGCTAGAATTTTTATTGACGACCGGATTCGTGGGCTTGACGCTCGGTTTGCTGCCGGACAGGAATCCGGTGCTGCCGCTGCTCGTCTCCGGCTTGGGTATGTTTGCCGGGTTGTGTGGATTGATATACCTGTTTGGCACAGCCGCCTTCGGCGGACTTCCCGCCGGCGTCCCGTTTACCGCCTGCCTGCCCGTCTTCGCCGTTTTCTCGGCAGCGTATCCGGCGATACGGCTGGTTATCTTGAAACGTGTTTTGAAAAAGCGTGTTCAAAAGTTTTGCTTTTCACTGAATGCTTTTATCAGGCATTAACCCGCCGTCTATACCGCGGCGGCGCCGCCGTCGATGACGAGGTTGGTGCCGGTGCAGAAGGACGATTCGTCGCTGGCAAAGAAGAGGAAGCCGTACGCGATCTCTTCCGGACGGGCGGCGCGTCCCATTGGGACCATCCCGGCTGCCACCCGGGAGATTTCGACACCCTCCGGAGCCGTATCGCTGACCGTCAGGCCCGGCATGATAGCGTTGACACGGATGCCCTGATCGGCGTATTCACCGGCAAGCGAGCGCGTAAACGCCTTGATGGCGCCCTTACCGGCGGCGTAGGACGCGATGCCGGGAGCTCCGATCTCTGCGCCGACGGCAGAGGTGTTGATGATCGAGCCCTTCTGACGGCGGATCATATGCGGGAGGACTTCCCTGCACAGCACGAGATAGCTTTTGACATTGACGTTGAAAATCTGCTCATAGTCCCTGAGCTCGTCGAATTCGGCCGACGCGGTGGATGCGACGATGCCGGCGTTGTTGACAAGCACGTCGATATGTCCGTATTTTTCTATCGTCGCGTTGACGAGGTACTGCAGGTCTTCCGTTTTCGTCACGTCGGTGCGGACAAATAACACGTCTCCGCCCATTGCCTTGAGCGCGCACTCCAAATCAAGCCCATTCTTCTCAAGACGTCCCGCGAGAACAACCTTAGACCCTTCCCTGACAAAAAGCGCGGCAACAGCCCGCCCGATGTTGGATGTGGCTCCTGTGACAATTGCGACCTTGTTTTCCAAACGGCCCGCCATGGTAAGTACCTCCGAATTTTTGTCATTTCAATCATCATACAGGATAGTTGATGCCACTGTCAAGAAATCCTGTCAGATTTTGCAATATAATGCAAAACAGAGTGCCGGACAAGACCCCGGTTTGGCGGCGCTCCAATCATTTCAGCCAGTACTCTTTTCCGTCATTCGTTCTGTCCATGAAGCCGTACTCAATCAGGTAGCGGCGCACGGTGGCGAAATCGTCGTAGATGTCTTTGAGGATGATGTTGACGTCTTTTTCGGAGTATGTCCTGTCCCGCTCGAACTGTCCGGCAATCTTTTTCAGGCTCACGATTTTTTTCTTCTCCTTCGGCGAGAGCGTTTTCAGTCTCAGCGGATTTAATGATGAGAACATATTGGACACAATCGTGTCCTCTTCTTCTTTTGTGATCTGATATCTTTCATCAACCATTTTGGCGCCTCCGTGTATATTAATAAATTCTTCTTTGTCTGTTGTGCCGCTCCCGCTTCTGCCCTTCTCCCGCGCGGCAAGCTCATAGATTGCAAGATAGAGCTTGGCCTGCTTGGCCTTCTCCTTAAAAACAAACCTCTGGTGCCGAACCGTCGCTGCTGCTGTACCTGTTTTTTTAGCGATTTCCTGGTCTGTCATTCCGGCCGCTATCATGGACAGGAGTTCTTTTTGATTGTCTGTCAGCCCCGTGTACCGCTTCTCATATGACATCAAAACGTCCAGCATGCCGCCGTGCTCGGACGCGACATGGATTTCCACCATCCTTTCGGCGCTGTAAAACCTATCGCCGGCTTTGAATACCTCACCATTTTCAAAAGCACGGCGGCAGATGCTGCAGACAAACCTGCCATTTTCGTCATCGCGCGTAAAACCTTTTTTTGTCTCCTCCAGTGTCCGGGCCAGTATATCGTCCATTTTGTCGTCACTCATTTCATATTTATAAACATATAATATTTCTGTTTACCTATTTTGTCAACATTTTTAATTATCTTTAAACCAGACGGACAGCACTTTCAAGTCTTACCGATTGGAGCATATCGCCGGCTTTATCTAAATATCCAAAAAATATGACATGAAATTATCATATATTCCGATTCTTTTTAAACTGGTAAAATTTGATTGAAGAAAATTGAAATATATGATAATAATGTAATGCCTTTATAGTATCAAGCGGGAAATGGGACGCATTAGGTTTTTTTAACTTTTTAAACATATTATTAAAACTCTTGTAAAATTTGTGTACATTCTTTTTTTTTTGACGATAAATATAAGGGTGAAGGGAGGTATGCACGCTTTGTTCAGAAAAAAAATTCTGATTGTCGATGACAGCAGTTTTTTCGCGCAAGTCATTGTCAGGGCGCTGACACAGGAAGGTTATGATGTCATATGGGCTCCGTGCGGTGAGGATGCCCTGCGAATGGTCCGCGAGGAGAAACCGGATCTCGTGCTGCTGGATGTTGTGATGCCGGACATCAGCGGTTTTGAGGTATGCCGCATCCTTCGAGCGGCTGAGAGCAACAATCTTATGCCGATCATAATGCTCACAAGCAAGGATGGCCATGAGGATGTCCTCGCCGGCCTTGATCTTGGAGCTGACGATTACATCATCAAGCCTTTTGATGACCGCGAGCTGTTAAGCCGTGTCAAAAATACCATAAAAAGAATTGACCGTAACAGGAACGCCAATCCGCTCACCGGCCTGCCCGGCAACCTTGAGATCATGCGCGAGCTCGATTACAGGATTGAAAAAAA
>CAZJCH010000324.1:0-3532 GCA_964544005.1 uncultured Papillibacter sp. | reverse complement strand
ATTATACTGCAGAAATTGGCTATTTCGTATATTTACCCCTTATTACAGCCGACTTTCGTCATCCTCATTTCTTCAGCTTTATCTTGACGCGCTTGCTTATTTGTCTGTGACGCCCCTTGTACTGTCTCAGCCTCTCCATAGCGTTTTCGATATCGTCGGCCAGCTTGTAGAACTTGTTGACCTGAAAATCGGCAAACCGCTGCGTATTTTTGTAATTCTCCCGGACAATGTGATAGCGTTCGGCGGCCCTGCCGACAGCGTCCTCCCAGGAGACAAACATCTCGTCCATGGCGTTTTGGCCCATGGCCTTCATGGCGTCGCGGTCCTGACTCAGGCGCAGGACGGCGTCGGCGAGGGAGCCGGCGTTTTCCTCGATCAGAATACCGTGACGACCGTCGACTATTCCCTCGGCAGCGCAGCTGCCTTTGACGAGAATGCTGGCGAGCCCGCATGCGGCGGCCTCCCGGACGACGAGTCCGTTCGTGTCAAAGGTGGAGGGGAACAGGAGCATGTCCGCCCGTGAGAAGAAGGCACCAAGTTTCCGCCGGTCCTTGACAATGCCGGTAAAGATGATATCGTCCGTCAGCCGGAGAGCATCCGCGCATTCCTTGATTTCTCCGAAATCGCCGCCGTCGCCGACGAAGATCATCTTGAAACGCAGACCCTGCTTCTTTGCCCGGTAAAGTCCGTCGAGAATGATCCGGATGCCCTTGTACCACATCATCCGGCCGACAAATAAAAACACGGGGATACCGGGGTCTAGCTGATATTCGGCACTGATGGCGTCGAGCTCCTCCGCCGTGGCTCTGCCGCGCCGGAAGTCGGCGCCGTTTTCCATCACAAGATAGCTGCCCTGATAACCAAGGCTCTTGAGATTTTCCCCCGCGCCCTCGCTCACGACCCATACCTCGTCACACGCCTCAATATTCGAAACGATGAATTTGATGGCGGCCGTCTGCATAAAGCCGAGCTCGACGGCATTTTTGATGTCGATGTCGTACTTCGTGTGATAAGTGAGGATAATTGGAGCGTTGGACGACGCGCGCAGCGAGCGGGCAATGAGCGTGGAGACAAACGGGCAATGTGTGTGTATAACGTCGATGCTGCACTTGGAAAGCTCGCGAACGGTGCCCGGCCAGTAGGGGATACCCGTCCTGTAGCCGATGGATTTTGTTGTGTTGATGCTGGGGTACCGGACGACGCGATAGGGGTAATCATCCTTGAAGCTGGGATAATTCGGTGCCGCAACAACGGTGCCGCCATATTTTCTCTGAATAATATTCGCGTAATTGACAACAGCGTTTGATACGCCGTCTATGAGAGGCGGGAAGGAATCGCTCAGAAGACATATGTTCAGATTATCGCTCATATCTAGACCCCATTGTTATTTTTTACTATTTGTAATCATAGCACTTTGCCGCGCGATATACAAGATTCATTATCGCTTTTGCCCCCAAGACTGCCGCAGGCGGGTATATAACCCGCTTTCAAATGTATAGGCCGATGCCCTTAGCTTATGCGCAAAACGTATGGAACAAAATGGACAATTCTCCGTCCTATCTCAGGAGGTGGGAATATGAAGATATTCGTGTGTGCCGTTTTGCTGATCACCGTCTGTTTTGTGCCTGCGGGGAGCGTTCCTGAAACACCGGAGCGGCCGCCGGGCGGCGGCGTAACCGTATCTGTGCAGATGAAGCGCGGCGAGTCGCCGGGTACCAGTGAGGCGATAGAGTATGTTGTCATACCCGGGCAGGATATATGCCCCGTACCGGACATGGTCATCATCGTGGAAGCGGGCTGCGACCCCGATATGCTCCTGCCGGCGGAAACGGATTGCGATGCGGGGCTTATAATCGACCGGTCTGTCATATACAACGTCCGATAGCTACATACCGAAACCACCGCTTAAAGGCGGCGGATTCGGCGCTTATTCTATACTTCCCCGATAAGGCTTTTCGTCAGATAAGGCATGAGGAGCGTACCGTTCCGGCTGTATTGTAAAAACAGCTGCTTCAGGGCGGATATATATGGCTGATACTGCCCGGAGTCTTTTTTGGGGGCGTAGGATCCCGACATGTTCCGGCCGATAAATCCGTCCTCGTCATAGACGACGTCGTTTTTGAAGACCTTGAAGTCACAGGCGCCGCCTTTGAAAAAATCGGCATATTCCACGGTGCTGCCGCCCCGCATCCCGCCGGAGGCGGCCATGTAGTCCGGGCAGTACCGGCGAATAACAGCGTCGTTTTCCGTAACGAGTTCGTTTTCACTGTCCCGGGCGTTATAAACAAGGATGACTTTACCTTTCTCTTTGAGGACGCGCCTGCATTCGGCTTTGAAAGCCTGCCTGTCAAACCAGTGGAAGGCCTGTGCGACGGTCACAAAATCAAGGCTTGAAGCATCAAGCCCCGTGTTTTCGGCCGTGCCGTTCACCGAGATGAAATTCGGGTACCGCGACAGCGCGTTTTCCGCCGTCTCCCGCATATCCTCGTTCGGCTCGACGCCGTAGACGGTGCTGTTTTCCTTGAGAAGAAGCTCCGTGAGGATGCCTGTGCCGGAGCCGATATCTGCGATAACGCTGTTACGGCCGAGGCCGACGTCAGAGTAGAGATATCGGAGGAAGGCCTCGGGATAGGACGGCCGGTATTTCGCGTAGATGCCGGCGAGCCCTGTGAATCTGTCCTCGTTCATGTTGAGTTTTCCTTTTCTGTTTAAAAATGGTCTAGAGAATTATATCATATAGGCAAGCTTAAATAAAGCAGGATTCGAAGGAGGATGACAAACTTGAAACGGAGGCTGCGAATAGCGCTCATCATCGCAGGTGTGCTTGTGCTGGCGGCGGGGGTGACCGGGTTTAACGTGTTGCGCGCGATATATATCAGCAAGGTCGGCATAACACTGAAGCCGTCGCGGGATTATGAGCTCCGCGAGGTGGCGTATTACCTGCAGAGTGACCCGGTGTGGTCTAAGGATACAATCGGAGAGACGTCTCAGACGCTGGGCGGCGCGGGCTGCCTGATCTCGTGCGCGGCCAGCGCCATGACGGAGCTGGGCGTCGAAATCACACCGGCGGAGCTCAATGAAAAGCTTTCGGAAGTCGGCGGCTATTCGGGCGCAAACCTCATCTGGTATAAAATCCACGAGGCTATCCACGAGGTGGATTATACATACAGCCGCATTTTTTCGGGGAAGACAATCGAAAACGATCTGGCGCAGGGCTTGCTCCCGATCGTTAACGTGCGATATTTCGGCGGCGCCACCCACTGGGTGCTCATTATCGGCGCCAGGGACGGCGAGTTCATGATCTGCGACCCACTCAATCGGGAGAAGACGCCGATCCCGCTGTCAACCCACGGGAAGGTGTATTCGTACAGGGTGCTTGTAAAGGCATAAACAAAAAAGAACCGGCCCGAAAGGCCGGCTCTTGATTTTGTAGGGGTTGCTCAGAATATATGCACGCTGGCGATGAGGCCCGCGAACACGATGGAAACCATGGAAAGGAGCTTGATGAGGATGTTGATGGACGGGCCGGCGG
>CAZJCH010000323.1:0-3536 GCA_964544005.1 uncultured Papillibacter sp. | reverse complement strand
GCCGTCATACCTAAGACGAACAGCAATATTTCTCATATTTAGGCGTCCCTGCTTTCGTCTCGGTGAAGGGCAGTAATACTCATATTTCGCCGCCTCCTAAAACACACCCTCACAGGCCATACATGCTCATGACGATCACAGCGGCGAGAACGGCCGCGCCTGACACAAGCGCAATGGCATCTCTGCTCTTCATGCGGAGCTGCTTCATCCGCGTCCTGCCCTCGCCGCCGTGGTAACAGCGGCTCTCCATGGCGACTGCCAGCTCATCGGCCCGGCGGAACGCACTGATGAACAAAGGTACGAGAATCGGCAGCATTGCCTTTGCCCGGCGAATCAGATTCCCCGATTCGAAATCGGCGCCGCGGGCTTTCTGAGCGCTTATGATCTTATCGGTCTCCTCAATGAGTGTCGGAATAAATCGGAGAGCGATGCTCATCATCATGGCGAGCTCATGCACCGGTATCTTAATCTTCTTCAGCGGATTCATGAGCTTTTCCAGGCCGTCCGTCAACGCAATCGGCGAGGTTGTATATGTCAGCTGAAACGTCCCGATGATCAGCATGACAAGGCGAAGGATCATCTTCCCCGCGTTGGTCAAGCCTTCCAGCGTAATGCGGATGCCCCAGAAGGAAACGAGATCATGGGTGCCGCTCGTAAAGAAAAGGTTCAGGATAAATGTAAAAATGATGATGATAATGAGCGGCTTGACGCTTTTGAGTATCGTTTTCAGCCTTATTTCCGACACTCCGATGACAGAAACAAGAACGGCAACCATCAGCCCGTAGGAATAATAACTCACGGCTACGAAGAGCGCCACGATGTAGACAAGCGTCAGGACGAGCTTCGTCCGCGGATCCAGCCGGTGTACAACGGATTCGCCGGGGAAAAACTGGCCGAGTGTGATGTCCTTAAGCATGCGTCCGGCCCCCTTTGAGCACCAGGAGGGCGTTTTTAAGCTGATCAATGGTATAAATATCATTCGGTACATCAAGACCAAGGTTTCGGAGCCTGTTGGCCACCATTGTGACCTTCGGCACCGTCAGTCCGATGCTCATGAGCTCCCCGCTTTTTGAGAACACCTCGGCGGGCGTTCCCCGCATCATGATGCCGCCGTCGTTGAAAACAAGCAGCCTGTCGACGGTGCGCGCGATATCCTCCATGTTGTGCGTGACCATGATGACCGTTGAATTGGTAGAGCGCTGATACTGCCGGATATTGAGTATGATCTCATCTCGCCCCTTCGGGTCAAGCCCAGCCGTCGGCTCATCAAGGATGAGTACCTCGGGCAGCATGGCAATGACGCCGGCAATGGCTGCCCGTCTCTTTTGCCCGCCTGACAGCTCAAAGGGAGATTTCTGCAGAACGGACTCGGAGAGACCGACAAAACCTGCCGCCTCCCTCACGCGCTCATCAATTTCGCTGTCGGTCAGCTTCATGTTCTTCGGGCCGAAAGCGATATCCTTGTAGACTGTTTCCTCAAACAGCTGATATTCGGGATACTGGAAAACAAGCCCCACCTTAAACCGGACTTCCCGTGTCCGTTCTTTTGTTTCATAGATATCGCGTCCATTAAAGACGACCTTGCCGGATGTCGGTTTCAAAAGGCCGTTCAAATGCTGAATAAATGTTGATTTACCCGAACCAGTCTGTCCGATGATACCCAGGTATTCGCCCTTCTCCGCTTCAAAATCAATTTCCCGGATCGCAATATGCTCAAAAGGTGTGCCCACGCTATATATATGCGTCAGATTTTCCGTCTTTATTTGTGGAGTCAAAACAGTACCATCCTTTGTCGTTGGTGCATCTCCCCCGGTTTTGGGGGATGATGCCCGAAAAACAATGTTCGAGTTATTTCAATGCGGCATAGATTTCCTGCGCGCACTCCTCGACAGAGAGCGCGTCGAGCTTCAAGTCAAATCCGCATTGGTTTAGTTCATAGAGAAGGCTGACAGTCTCCGGCACATCCAGCCCTGTCCCGCGCAGTGACTCGACCTGCTTGAATATATCACAGGGCCTGCCGTCCATCATGATGCTGCCGTCGGCCATGACGATCAGGCGGTCGGCGTCAATTGTCTCTTCCATGTGGTGTGTGATCAGCACGACGGTGACGTTGTGATTGTCCCTGAGCCTGCGGATGATAGTGATGATGCTCTCCCGGCCTTTCGGGTCCAGCATTGCCGTCGGTTCGTCAAAAACGATGCATTCCGGGTCCATAGCGAGAACGCCGGCAATAGCGATCCGCTGCTTCTGCCCGCCGGATAAAAGGTGCGGCGCATGCTCGCGGTATTCGTACATGCCAACTGTTTTTAACGCTTCATCGACGCGCTGCCGTATCTCATCCGACGGATAACCCAGGTTCTCCGGGGCGAAGGCGACATCCTCCTCCACCACGTTGGCGACGATTTGATTGTCGGGATTTTGAAACACCATGCCGACGCGTCTTCTGATGTCGAGCAGCAGGTTCTCGTCCTGAGTGTCCATACCTCCGATGAGGACGCGGCCGCCCATCGGCAGCAAAATCGCATTGAGATGCTTCGCCAGCGTCGTCTTGCCGGAACCGTTATGCCCTAAAACCGCCACAAACGTACCTTTCTCTATTTCGAGGTCTATGCCGCCCAAGACGATTTTCGGCAGCTCACCCTCCGCCGTTCTGTAGGCATACGTCAAGTTTTCTATTTTTATTATTTTGTCTGAATAATTCGTAATCATGTTAATTCCCTTTATAGCAGCTTTATGCTTTTCATCTTCATTTTTCCCACCGGCAGGCGGCGCCGCAAGGCAGCCGCAGTCCGCTTTCCCTAACAGGGAGTCCAAGCTCGCTGCTGTCGCTCCGGCCGCCGAACCGTTTGGTAAAAACCGTTTCAGAAATGTATGTCAGTGTCGCCGGGGACAGCCCAGTCGTATACGAATTGATCAGGACGAAGAGCGGGTCGTCGCACAGTACGCCGGCGCAGAGCCTCACAAACGAAAAAAGATCATCCTCCAGCTTCCAGACCTCTCCCGACGGCCCCCTGCCGTACGACGGCGGATCCATGATGAGCGCGTCATATTTCCTGCCTCGGCGGATCTCCCGGTCGAGGAATTTCGCGCAGTCGTCCACGATCCAACGGACCGGTTTATCCTCAAGCCCCGAAGATTTCGCGTTTTCCCTTGCCCAGGCGACCATACCGCGCGCCGCGTCCACATGACAGACGGCTGCCCCCGCGGCAGCGGCCGCAACCGTTGCGCCGCCCGTATAGGCGAAGAGATTGAGCACATTCACCTGCCGGTCCGCCGACTTTATCTTTCGGCTGATATAATCCCAATTGACAGCCTGCTCGGGGAAAAGCCCCGTATGTTTAAAATTCATTGGTTTGATATTGAAAGTCAGCGCGCCGTACCTCACCTGCCAACTCTCAGGCAGGCTGTTTTTTGTCCTTTCCCATTGTCCGCCGCCACTCTGGGAACGCACGTAGCGGGCGTGAGCATTTTTCCAGCCCGGATGCGTTTTCGGCGTGTCCCAGATCGCCTGCGGATCTGGCCTGACAAGAATATAT
>CAZJCH010000322.1:0-3538 GCA_964544005.1 uncultured Papillibacter sp. | reverse complement strand
TTCCAGTCGTGATGAGAGGGGTTCTCGCCGTTTCAACCCCTGCCCGATGATCCCCATGAGCTGCTCGGCCGTATAGCGCGTATCAAGCACATACGCCCTGTTTTTCATCAGTCGCCGGATATCCTGGCTGATACTGATGTCGTGCGGCGTCTGCATGGCGACAAACAATATGTTTCTGCCGTATGTCTCATGGATATCGTCGCAGAGCGTTGCGATGTTCTGGTGAAACGCCCCCATATTGGACCAGTTCCGGACAGCGACGCAAACAAAAGCTCTGTCATGGGGTATGCCGCTGTCATCAAGCAGTCTGACAGCCTCTTCCCTGGTAATGCCGCTCAGCGTGAAGACGGGGTCGGAGGTGACACGGATATCATCTCTCATAACGCCCATATTTCTTAGCTCCTCAGCGGACACGTCATCCCGGAGTGTGATGACATCTGCGCGCCCGACAATACGCCGGACAAGCCGTCTGTTGACCTTCTTGCGCACGGGTCCGATCCCGTTGGCGTAGACCATGACCTTCTTTTTGAAGAGTTCGGCGACCCTGATGATCATAAGGTAATAAAAAAGTGAACGTGTGGACGTGTGGTCTTGCAGAAGACTTCCGCCGCCCGACACGAGCGCGTCGCAGTTCCGGAGCGCTTTAATGACCGAAAACAGCTTGAAGCGGTTGACAGAAGTATAACCGTACCTTTTTTTTGTGTCTTCCGGGTCTTTGGATAAAACGGTGATAGAGATGTCCCCGCCTGTTTTGCCGATGTTCTGGTGGATGGACTGCAGGATTGCCTCGTCTCCGGCGTTGCCGAAGCCGTAATAGCCGCTCATCACGACATTGTACTTTTTTAAGCGCACCGCCTCGTACGCCTTCAGGCTGTCGTCGGCCATCCGGCTGACGGAATACTCGGAGAGGATGAATTCCCGTTCCAGTACGCCGAGGGCAGCGCGTTCCGCCGTCGTCATGTCAAAGCACCGTATAATGTCTATAACAAGGCGCTCCTCTGTTGACATTGGAAAGCCGCCGCGGCAGCAGAAGTTGCTCTCCCGGGCCGCTTCCAGGTTTTCAGAGGATAAAAGACCAATGTACCCTTCGTTACCCGCCAGGATCACAGGCTTCTCAGACGCCATCGCCTCGAGAGCGGACCGCGACACGTTAACGAATATATCACCCGCGGCGATGATCTCGCTGATATCCGTCCGGGGGCCTGTCATTGTGACGATCTGGCGTCCGAGGCTGCTGTTAACAGCGTCGGCTTTCGCCCGAAGTTCGTCATAGACGTCTCCGCCGCCGGCGATGATGAGCTGTACACCCAGCAGCTTTTTATCGAGCTCCGGCGCGATACCGATGAGCTGTTCGGCCACAAGCGCCCTGTCACTGTCGAGACGGCTGACGGAGGTGATGATAGGCTTCGTCCCGTCCAGTCCGAATTCCCCGATAATCCTGGCGCCCGACGTTTTGGCGGAGAATTTCTCCGTATCGATGCCGTTGATCGTGACGTAGATATCACTTTCCGGCACCGAATAGTTTTTTATGAGATACTCCTTGATGTCCTCGGATACGGCGATTGTCTTCTGACCCCAGTTTGTCAGGTATCGAAGACCGCCGCCCGTATCGAAAACCCAATGCGCCGTTGTGACGAAAGGAAAGCGCAGCTTCTTTCGCAGGAGACCGCAGATGAAAGCCGGGATCCGCGCGTGTGCATGGACGATATCCGGCTTCTCAGCCCTGATGATCCTGCGGAGCTGGAAATAGGAGCGAATCATGCAGAAAATATTACGCCTGTTCATGGGGACCTGAACATGTCGGATACCGTTGGCCTCAATATCCCGGACATAGACACCACCGTTGGATGCGACAGTGACATCTATTCCGCGCCGTTTCATCTCCGTTGCCAGCTCGATGATGTGCGTTTCCGCGCCGCCGATGCCAAGGCCCATCGTGGCCATTAGAATTTTCAACGCCATTATAAAATCCCCGAAATTGTCGCTTCAAACGTACAGTATTTCGTGTTGTAGGTGCGGACCGAGCTCTGATTGACCTCGTATGTTTTGTTGACAAGATACCTGCCGCCGCTGATCGTACCGGTTGCCGATATCGTAAGGGTGATATCGTAGTGGTCTTCGTAATCGCCCAGGACAACAGTGCCGTCCAGGAGCTCCGAAGGTCTTTTCGCGTCCGCCACTTTTATGTCCGTAATTGTCCCGACAGTATTTCCGCCGCTGCCATTTTTGTCATAAATGGCGTCGCCGATTTTAAGGCCGTCAGCGGTGTATGTGCGCGCTCCGTAGATCGTGATCGTGTAGGATATCGGATCCTTTGCCGCGGCGCTCGTTACCTCAAGGACATTGTATTTGACGTAAAGAGCGGCACCGACGACGATAACGACGAGAACCACCAAGAAATCAATCAAGCTGATTTTGCCGAACACTCTGCCGTGCTCATCGATGATCTTCTTCATTCTCCAAGATCCCCCCGTTCTATAGCGACGATAAAGCCCTTGCCCGCATAACCGGGACCGGCGGCGGTGGCTTCGGTGCCGATGCGGATGACATAGCCGCTTTCCGCCGTTATCTGTGCGTTTGAGGTGGAGCAGTTGCTGACGAGTTCGATCAGCACGGTCTCCCTGCCGGGGATTTCGGCTGACACCAAATTGCCCGTCTGTAAGTCTTTTTCCGACATGATCATCGGCTCCCGCTTGAAGGAGACAACGGTCCCCATCACAAACTTCTTTGTGCTGTCCAGGATCGTATCGCCTTCGTGAATTTTATCAGATGTGCCGTCCAGCAGGCCGGTGAGCTCAATCGTATAGCGGACGGGTATCGTCACGGCGACGCTGCTGCTGTTTCCTGAAAAACGCCACAGGTATAAAACGACTCCCGCCGCAATGATGACGACCGCGATGATGATGACATCAAAAACATTCAGCTTCCAGCGCGGCTTACTTTGCTTATTCTCCATCTCTGACTCCTTCCAGCGTTTTCATATAGATACGTTCGACATTTCGGGCGAAAATCTGCCCCGTGAAACGTTCGCTGTATATTTTAACGGCGTTTCCTTTAAGCAGCGACAGCTGCCGGCGGTCATCCATCAGCTGTCTGATGCAGCCTGCGAGGCCGCCGCTGTCCATGCTGCAAAAGAGGAGGCCATTTTTCCCGTTTTCAATGACATAGGGATTGCCGCCGTAATCGCTGACAACGGCCGGAAGTCCGATACTCATCCCCTCCAGTAGGGACAAGCTCGTGGCCTCCGTCCCATAAGAGGCGTTGAGCTGGATGTCGAGTATACTTAGGAACGGGGCGACATCCGAGATAAATCCACAAAAACACTCATTTGAGGCATTTAGAGATAAATATAAAACGAATGACTTGTCCGTTTTGGATGTTTTTGCTGGTGGTGGTTCAATTCCTTTTGAAAGTGCTAGGTTAGGTTTTAAAACATATTCTTCGGAATTAAATCCGATAGCTTCTCTTTTGCAAGAGACAATTTTCAATTCAGTGACCATAAATAACTATAGTGAAAAGTTAAGAAAAGCTGGTTATG
>CAZJCH010000321.1:2307-3564 GCA_964544005.1 uncultured Papillibacter sp. | reverse complement strand
GAATTTTAGAAAAGAAAACAAAACGATCACCTGCGAAGGCACAAGCGATTACACCGGAGAAATGGCTTCCTACAGCTACTCTCTGACAGCAGTCAAACAAAACGGATAACGGAGGATGAAAAATGGGAAGTAAGTTTTGTATACATTGCGGAACACAGATGGCGGACGATGCGGTGTTCTGTGTCGCCTGCGGGCAGGCAGCAGAAGCAGCCGATCAAGGCGCGGGGGGACCGGAATACGCGTACACGTCCGCGCCGCCGCAGGAGTCCGTGCCGCAGCAGCCGGGTGGTTACTACCAGCAGCCGCCCCAGTCGCAGCAGCCGGGTGGTTACTACCAACAGCCGCCCCAGTCGCAGCAGCCCGGCGCCTATTATCAGCAGCAGCCCGGCACCCCCGGGCCAGACAGCGGGCCGTATTACCCACCCCAGCCGCCCGCCGGAGGATACCCTTACGCAGGGGGTTATCCCGGACCGGCGAATGCCGGGCCCAAGAAAGGGAGCAAGGGTCTTTTAATCGGCGGTATCATCGGCCTTGTGGTGCTGGCCGCCGGCATCGTCGTTGCCGTGCTGCTGCTTGGTAAGCCGCCGGCAGAAAAGCCCGGGAACGGCAGTATTAATTCCTCACCGTCCGCCGCACCCGTATCCCAGGGAAACAATGAAAACCCGGTAAACAACGAAAAGCCGTCGCCGGTGTCGGATATCGTGACGGACGCCGCGCTCGCCGATATCGCCGGCATGTGGGAAGGCGAGCTGCAGTTTACGCGCATGGAAGGCTTTGACAAGCTTCCGGCCGACGAGCTGCCGGAGGATTTTGATGAAATGCTCGAAGGATTTCTGACTCAGCCGGCGCCGATGACCCTTGAAATCGACCCCGACGGCAACTGGGAACTCTCTGCGGATAACGAGATGGGTATGTATTTTTCCAGCGACGATTTTGGAAGTGAGGAATACCAAAGCAATCCACTGTTGCTGACGGGGTTGAAAAACGGCGCGTTCAAAGTCACTTACAGCGAGCAGGTCGATGAGGATGAAATAGCGGGAAAAGCGACGTTTGAGCTCGGCGGCACCGTCCACGAAAATAGCGACGGACTTTACATTGAGGGTACTCTCCGGATTTCAATGATGATGAACGGTGCCCCGATTCTGGAGGAAGCCGACTTTAAGGTGATGTTCGCCGGTCCCGCGGATACATACGAAACAGACAGCTGGGATAATGACGACGACTGGGAGGACGATGATCCTGATGCAAGCAGCAGCG
>CAZJCH010000321.1:0-2297 GCA_964544005.1 uncultured Papillibacter sp. | reverse complement strand
CCAATGTCCGCCCAGAGCTTGAAGATTTCGATTGGTACTGCGACGATGTCTTTTATTCCGGAGCCCCGTATGATGCGGTATACATTTACGATTTTGCCGACCTTATAGGTAACTGGAAAGCATTTTTCTACTACGATCCTTATGCGGAAGTGGACGCCCTTGGATATGAGCTCTTAAATATCACAGTGAGCGGGGATGAATATAACGTGGCGCTGACGCTGGATTCGTATAAATACTACTACGAACCCGACGGCGAGGAATATGACACCAGCGACAGTGAGATTCTGACCGAATACGGCAGCTATGACGGATGGATCCTCCAGGTCGGTCAGCCCGGCTTCATGCTTTACATCACAGATAACTATTACCTGGACGGCGTGCAGTACGCCCTGGGGTATATAGAATTCGAAAGCGGCGAGCCCGCTTATATCGCGATGATGCGGCCGTAACAGAAACAATGCAGCAAAAAGCCTGACCGGAAGGTCAGGCTTTTTGAACAAGAATGTATTTTTAATATATTGAACATAAATTCAATATATTACTTCAAACATCATGTCGTCTTATTCGGACTCTATCTTATTCCCCGGCAGAGTCAAATAATGAAATCTGTCTGCGCGCTATCTGTCGTCGATCATGAAATGCGGGATACCCGCAAGCCTTGATTTCACAAAGCCTCGTCCGACAGCCGCCTGAGCAGCGCCGCCATCCGATGAAGGACCATATCCAGTACGCTGTATGTCGTCTCGTATTGGATATACTGCGTCGTGTTTTCATCCCAAAGAAAAACGATTTTCGGAGGGAATTCGTCGTCTCCGTCCCAGAATTGAAAATAAACGGGCAGCTCGTCGAATACCGGCAGTATATAGCCCACGTCGCCGACGGCCATTTTTTGCCCGCCGAGCTGCCTGCACGCATTTTCCAGCGCTTCCCTGCAGCCGGAGAATAATCGGGCGTATTTCGTGTAGACGCTGCCCTCGCCCTCCAAAAGGCTCCCGTGAAAGGAATGCCCCATATTCAGCATGGAAATCCACTTGCCCGACAGCTGCCGGTCCTCCCGGGACCGGCACAGGTAATCGTAGAGTGCCAGCGCCGTGTGATACGTATGGTCGTCCGCGTAGCTTAAGGCGTCCTCTGCTTTCTGTATAAAGCCTGTGCCGCGCGCGATTCTGTAGGTCAGATCCAGAAAGCGCACATAGAGGTACGTCTCGTCCGCCTTCAGGCGGAATTTTTTTATCAGCTGCGCCTGGTCCTCCTTCAGGAATAAGAGCCTGGCGTTTTCCGCGGTGATCGCGTAATTGTCATGCTTCGGCGTCATTTCATATGTCTCCCGTCGTATTATTGCGTTTAGTGTAAACGCTGAGTTCCTTGAAATCAAGTAATATATACTTATTATTAAGTAGCGGCATTCCTTAAACTGCGACTTGTCCTACACACATATTCCCCACAAGTGTAACGATTTAATTATTTACAAGGCGACAATAATTTTGTAAGTTGAGATAAGACCGAATATTCCGTATCTGTCATAGAAAATTGAAGAAATGACTTGACTTTGGGATAATCCCAAGGTTTAGAATCAAAAATAGCGATATGATACAAAAAGAATAATATCGTTGTAAAATCTCTGTTTTTTTTGTATAGTTATTCTACAGGCATCAATTTAAAACAAGGAGGAACATGCATGAGTACTTTTGGTTACTCCATGCCCAGCTATTTCCAGAACATGCCGCCCATCGGCGCTCCTTTGGAGACGGCAAACGCTGAAAATGAGGCTGAGCTGAGAAAAATCGAGGACGAACTGGAGAAGGAGATATCCGGCATTCTTGCTTCGGGCCGTACGGACGAATCGCTGAACAAGGCGGGCCAGCTGACGGCGCTGCAGCGCCTGAACCTTTTGGTGGACAAGGGGTCCTGGTTCCCGCTGAATAGCCTCTACAACCCCGGAGAGAACGAGGACGGCAGCACCGGCATCATTATTGGTCTCGGCAAGATCCATGACAAGTGGGCGGTGATCATCGCCTCCGACAATAAAAAGCTCGCCGGCGCCTGGGTCGCCGGACAAGCACTGAAGCTGACCCGCGCCACCGATATGGCCAAGCAGCTTGCTATTCCGCTTGTGTATGTCCTCAACTGCAGCGGCGTCAAGCTTGACGAGCAGGAAAAGGTTTACGCCGGCCGCGTCACGGGCGGCACGCCGTTCTTCCGCCATGCCGAGCTCATGCAGCTGGGCATCCCGGTCCTCGTCGGCATCTACGGCACAAACCCCGCAGGCGGCGGCTACCACGCCATTTCCCCCACGA
>CAZJCH010000320.1:0-3581 GCA_964544005.1 uncultured Papillibacter sp. | reverse complement strand
TTGCCATGGCAGCGGTTGTATATTTTGTTTTGCTTTGTGAAAGAATTATAGTAACCCGGTTACATAATTCAGCCTGATGAAGGTCGTAACCGCGGTGACTATACTTCGTCGGAGAGTGAAGCTGTGTGTTAAGTGGAGTAAAAAGAGGAGACATCTATTACGCCGACCTGAGCCCCGTCGTAGGGAGCGAGCAGGGAGGCCTGAGGCCTGTGCTCATCGTGCAGAACGACACGGGGAATAAGCACAGCCCGACAGTAATCGCTGCGGCGATTACATCTCAGATAAACAAAGCACGCCTTCCGACCCACATTGAGCTGGAGGCAAAAAGCTACGGGCTTACGAAAGACTCTGTGGTGCTCCTGGAACAAATCCGCACAATCGACAAGCGGAGGCTGAAAGAGCGCATGGGTTCGCTGGATGAACGGCTGATGAACCAGGTTGATAACGCCATCGCCGTGAGCTTTGGACTTGGCTGATATCCTCGGGTGCGCCCCGCGCTCTCCTGGTGCGGGGCGGCCCGGAGGATTGAGACTATTCGCACGGGTTGACATGCTTTACGCTTTACGGAGGATACATAATGAAACTGAAGAAAAAAATGCTGATTACATTGGGCGTCATTGTCGCTGTCGCGTTCATATCCGGCGCCAGCATACTGGCGGTGACCACCTTTGGAACGACAAATGACCCGCTTGTCACGCTCAGCTACCTGAATCAAAAGCTGAAACCGGAGATCATGGCCGGAGTGAGCGCCGATGTGAGCGCCGCACAGGCTTCCCTGCAGCCCTCACTGGATGCCCAGGTCAACAGTTTTAAATCCGATATTGATTCAAAACTGGGGGGCGCAGGCGTTGAAGCGGCCGGCTTTACCCTCGTCACGCTGAGTAAAAACCAGACGGTCACCTGCGCCGTGGGCACCGAGCTGCTGCTGCGCATCGGCACGGCCACGGCCGCAGGCAGCGCGCCGGCCCTCGTCGACTCAACGTCGGGCTCAACGCTCTCAGCCGGCGGCGCGCTGAGTTCCAATCACATGTACATGGTGACCATCCAGGGCAACGGATTCAAAGCGACCGCCAGTACCGTCAAGGTGTTAATCCGCGGGACATATACAATCAGCTAGGCAATTTCCGACATATACATATACTCTCCTGCATATTCTTATGCAGGAGAGTATATGCATTTCCAGGGGGTGTCGTGATGGTATATGTTACCGGGAATTATCCCGTGACGGCGGACGGCGGAACTGTCGGCCGTGTCCAAATAGCGCAGGACGGGCTGAAGCTCGTCTTCGACTGCGCCTGTGAGTACAGGAGCCCTGATATACTCCGTCTTGCCGCCGTCTGTAACGGCGCGTACGTTCCGCTCGGCGTTATGGTCCCCGATGAAAGCGGGGTGCCCGCCGGCGTCCTCCGCATGAAAAAAAGCTTTACAAAAAACACGCTCTTGTCCGTCGGGTACCGTGATACCTCCCTATTCCATCTGATAAAGCCGAGCGATGTCTATACGGAGCCTCAGGAAGCCGAACCGCCGCCCGCTGTCGCCGAGACGGCGGAGGCTGAACCTGCCGCGGCTGTGGATGAAGAAGCGGCCGTTTGCGACCCGGAGCCTGCCGTTTTACAAACGGAGCAGGCGGATGTTCCGCCGCCAGAGGTATCGGAGCCCGTTGTCTACAACGATTTCCCCAATCCCGAGGAGTATGATTTTGATTACAGTGACGACATCGGCGGCTGGACACCGATACCGACCCCCGGCGTTCTTTTCAACGACCTGAATATTCAGGAGGCCTGCGAGGGTATATCTAACGCCCTCGTCACGGAGCAGGACGGCGTTATCCTTCTCGCCGTTCCGCTCATTCCGAACGAGCCCTTCCCCATGATGCCGGTGTTCTGCTTCGGCAGCTCCGGCAAGGTCGGAAGACAGGAATGCATCATCTTTAGAATAAGAGATGGGAATTTAACACTCTGACTAGAATATGAAAGCACTGCGCGAGTCATACTATTACCGGAGTTCACCGGAAAATTCCGGCGGGACTCCGGTATAAATTTCACAATTTATGCCTAAAAACCGGTGCGATAAACACCGAAAAACAGGAGGTCATACTTTGGCAAATCTCACATCAAAAGAGCTGTCCGCGCTGGAGGATCAGATCGGTCAGGAGCAGCTGATGGCAAAAAAGTTTCGGGCCATGTCCGGCATGTGCCAGAACCAGCAGATCAAGCAATGCCTCACGGACCACGCCACCAAGCATCAGCAGCACTTTGACACGCTGATGACATTCTTACAGTAACAGGAGGACCATATGAACACAACGAATCAGGCCACATCCGTCTGGACGGAACAGCAGATTCTTCAGGACGCCCTGATCAGCGAAAAACACATGACCGACAGCTACAACACCTACGCCGGCGAATGCGTCAACGAGCAGCTCCGCAATACAATGCTCACAAACTTGAATGATGTGCATACAATCCAGGCCAATATATTCTCCACCATGCAGCAGAACGGCTGGTATCAGGTCGAGCCCGCCGAACAGCAAAAAATCCAGAAAGCCAAACAAAAGTTTCAGTCCTCGTAACCAATTGATTCTATAAAAAACTGCGCCCGTATCGGCGCAGTTTTTTTGTTTCATTATGGATTCAGCTCCACATGCCGGTGATGTTGTCGATCACCTCTCCGGCGGCCTTCAGCGCTCTGCCGGCGGCGCTTTTTGAGTTTTTGCCTTTCGGCGCCATAACCATTCCGAGCGCCGCGCCTGTCATCACTCCGATTGCCATTCCCTTTACAAACCCTGTTCTTGTCATAAATAAGCTCCCATCCATCATATTTATCGGCGTTTTCATAAAAACCCCGGTTCAGGTCGTTTGTAGTATGTGCTTGCGAAAAAAAAAATATTCCTATATAATGCAACCGAAGATAGGTTTCTCAATTGCTTGAAGCGAGGTTTCGTTTTGATGCTTCTGATCACAAACGGACATATTGTTGACCCCCTGGCTGGAACTGACAAAACTGCCGATGTTTTCATAAAGGACGGCAAAATCACGCCGCTCGAAATGCTGCCGGACGACAGGCGCGCTGTGACCGTTTTGGACGCCGCCGGCTGTATCGTCGCACCCGGTCTCGTTGACATGCACGTGCATTTCCGCGATCCCGGCTTTTTATATAAAGAGGATTTATTGAGCGGCGCCAAGGCCGCCGCCGCCGCCGGCGTCACGACGGTTGCCTGCATGCCGAACACCTCACCCGTCATCGACAGCACCGATGCTGTCGCCGATATCAATAAACGCGCCGGAGACGCTCCCATTAACATATTAACTTACGCCGCCGTCACTGTCGGCCAAAAAGGACAAGCCCTCACCGATATAGCCGCGCTGCAGGCCGCCGGCGCCGCGGCGCTTTCCGACGACGGCATGCCGATCATGAACGCGGCGCTCTTAAGAGAAGCAATGAAAACGGCTAAGCAGCTCGGTCTGCTCATCATCAGCCATTGCGAGGACGCCGAGCTTGTTAAGGATTACGCCGTCAATGAAGGTAAAATCTCTGAGAAGCTCGGGATACCCGGCCGCCCGGCCGTCGCCGAGGAGCTC
>CAZJCH010000319.1:0-3585 GCA_964544005.1 uncultured Papillibacter sp. | reverse complement strand
CCAGATAATTCGTCTAACATGATGTTGTTGCGCGCATTTTAACATATTCGGTATCACCTCGGGCGACATGCCCGACACGGTTTTTTACCGCGTCAACGGGGACGGATACCGGCTGTTTTACCGCCACATCGAGGAGTCCGGCAGGGACGTGCTCAGCACGTTCATGACGACGCTGGATACATATAAAACGGCCCGCGGCATCGCGCGCGGCGACACGGTGGATAAGCTGCTGGAGGCTTATGACGACGGCCTGCTGTGGCAGCCGGAGCCCTTCCCAGTCTCCCGGGACCTCGGCGGCGACTTCTGCGTTTACGACGAGCTTTTTGTGTATACCCGTCCCAAGGACGACAACTGCTGCCTCGTTTTTTATGTTGCAAGCAATATAAAAAGCAAGTTCATCACGGGAATCCAGATTTCCCTGGGCCAGGACGGCGGTCCGGCGTTTTCAGCCGACGAGATGAATACCTTCGCCGTCGATTATGCCGATACGGAGCAGTACCTGAAAATAGATACGAGCGACGAAGAACGCATCCATCAGCTCTTTCTAGATTCCCAAGGCTTTGAAGCGGACCCCGCACTTCTCGACGCGCTGACAGATATCAACTGGCGTATCTACAGCCAGCTGTATCCCGATGACGATCCGGACCTCATCGGCTGGCTTTATCTTCAGACCTTTACATCTGAGCATGATATCCTGTGCGTCCTCAAGGCCACGAAAGGCCTCGACGGGGGGCTGTCCGAGGGTTATGCCGGCGTCCTGGCGAACATTTACCGGCATGACAGCCGGCAGTTTTTAAGGCTTGCAGCAGAGCTGGACGACGCGCAGATCGCCGTTGTCGCCCATCTGGCCTGCTACGATCTGGTCTTCAGTAAAACCCAAGTCACAAGCGAGCTGGAGGGTTATCGCAGCGGCGGCAGCCTGACGGAAAAGGAGCTCCTCGTCATCGACGAAATAATGTATAGCTTAAAGACCTTATCCACCGATTAGCCGGACACGGCGCGGATTTAAGCTTTCAAAGCACCGGGCTGCAAACAGTCTTGCAGCATATAAGTTTTTTATTTGCCTGACGGGAGGTTTTATATATTGAATAAATGTTCAATACATTATTTCAAAGCAGTCGGTGCTTGTCTCGTACTATTGGCGCTTCTTGCCGGTCTGACTTCCTGCGTTTCCGGCGAATCCGAGGCTGCCGGAACGTCCGATATCAGCGTTGGACCCTCGGGAGCAAGCGCGGCGCCGACCACCCCGGCGGAGGAATCGACGAACGCGTCAGAGCCGCCGCCCGGGCCTTTCAGCGACGAACAGATCAGGGATGTGTATACCGCCAACGGTTTCACTGTTCTTGAAGTCCGCGACGCCGGGGAATACACAATGGTACGCTACTGCAGCCTAGAAGACCCCGCTTCTGCAGCGTCACGCTTCGAATGGTTTGACAGGATAACCGGAGAACGGGAGTTTGTTCATGGCTGGATTTATGTCGACAAATTCGAAATCACGGCGGATAAAACGCTGACGGTGCTGACAACAGGCCTTCCGCCCGACGGATATCAGCAATTCCCCAGAATCCTCAGGTTCGAATATTCCGACGTCGGCGGGGTATACGCCGCCACTGTCTCCGACAGCGATTACTATATGCCGCTGGAACAGAGCTTTACGCTAGGCATTAATCGGCCGGAGTGCCTGAAAAGCGTCTGTTACGACGGCAGCTCGATGCTGCTGACGTTTGACGGGCAGCCAGGCCATGAACAGGAATTCCACACCGACGTTGAGGCGGTTCCGAAAATGACCGTTTCAAACAAGGACGGTATCAGTACGGTGACGGTTTTCAACACAGTTTTATCTGACGACTTCGTTCAAATCGCTGGCAAACTGCTGGGCAGCGATCCGTGCCCCGTGATTGTCACCTGCGATGGGAAGGATACGGTCGTCACTTTCAAAATGCACGAGAACACAGGACGCTACATGATCGGCTGCTTCACGACGCCCGTTGAACGCGTCCCCCACGCTGTCATCACATACGAAGCCGACACCTTCGGTTATCCAACGGGCTGGTAAAATGAGAAAACGGTGAAATTCGGACGAATTTCACCGTTTTCTCAATGATGGAGCCGCCTATACCTTCTGCCTCGCGGCGGGCATCCCCTCCAGCCGGGCCATGTTCCGCTCGAGGGCCTGGAGGTGCCGGCCTGACGCGCTGCGCAGCAATGTGAAGATGAGCTTGACATCCTCCGGCAGCTGCTGCTTCAGGAAGATGCCATACATCTGCATTGTGTTTTTTTCGGCCTCGGCGGCTGCCTTCACAGCGGCTGCCAGGGTTGCGGGGACGGAAACGAACGACGCGCTTTTATCCTCGGGCACCGGCACCTCGTACTTGGCCATCAGCGGCTTTAACAGGGCGATATGCCGCTTCTCCGCTCCGGCGAAACGCGTAAACGGCCGCGTATTGCCGAATTTTTCGATGACGGCCGTATAACGGGCATTCGCGAGGTATTCGTCCTCAAGGGCGTACGTCAGCATCTGCGCCGGCGTATACCTCTGGTTTTCGCGCACCGACGCCGCCCCGTACTGTGCCGAACCCGCCGTAAAGGTCGCAAGGCATAACAAGATCAAAGCCATTAAGCTCATCGCCGCTTTTTTTACGCTTTTCAAAAATTCATACACTCCCGGTAATTTCGTATGAGAAAACTCACCGCCTATATCATGGCAAAAAACATAACGAATGATGCATTGTCATAAAAATATGTCAGCTTTATACATAAAACACTCAAAGCGAAAATGATTGGAGGTATATAACGATGAATTGCGCGCTGTTAATCATCGATATCCAGAACGACTACTTTGAGGGCGGAAGCAATCCACTCCACCAGCCTTTGAAGGCGGCGGAAAACGCCAAGCGAGTGCTGGGGTTTTTCAGAGATAACAGATTGCCGGTATTCCATGTCCGGCATGTAAACCTCAGGCCGGGCGCGACAGCCTTCCTGCCCGATACCTTCGGAGCAGAAATCCATGAGAGCGTCGCGCCGCTTTGCGGCGAGCACGTCACGGTCAAGCATTATCCGAGCGCGTTTTTGAAAACCGGCCTCGCGGATACACTTGAAAGTCACGGCATAGTGCAGCTTGTCGTCTGCGGTATGATGAGCCATATGTGCATCGACACGACCGTACGCGCCGCAATGGATTACGGCTTTGCCGTCACGCTCCTTGAGGACGCCTGCGCGACGAAGGACCTCGTCCGAGACGACAGGTTCATCCCCGCCGAAACCGTCCACCAGACGTTCATGGCGGCGCTCCACGGCATGTTCGCACAGGTCATGACGACCGATGCGTTTCTGTCAAACCAATGACCGCACCCGTAAGGGCGGATCTTGTTGTCTGCCCTGTATCGTGTTCTCTTTATTTTTCTATTGACAAATTCGTATTACAAGTGTAATATAACCGTAGTACACATGTAATACGCCCGAGAGCGAGCTTTCGGGCTATGGGCAAAATCGATATAAATATCGATTTTGCCAAGGAAGGTGGAGCAATGTGAACAACATTTCGGATGCCGAGTGGAAAGTGATGCGGGTTTTGTGGGAGCGGTC
>CAZJCH010000318.1:0-3591 GCA_964544005.1 uncultured Papillibacter sp. | reverse complement strand
TTGTTCCACGCCGTTCCCTGGATGCTGCGCGGCCAGTTGCTCATCCCCGCTCTCCAGGCGGCCGGCGTCGCCGCCACCGTGCGGCGGCGGCGACGGCGGCACCTGGAGCCCGAGCGCCGGCCGGATGGCGGGCGCAAATTCGTTCATCAGCCGGAGCGCTTCGCCCAGCGCCAGATCTTCCGTGATGCTGGCTTTAACGGCTGCATGGCCACCGGCGGCCTGATAAGCGTCCTTCGAAATCAATATCACCGGGCCGTACAGGCCGGTGTGGGCGTTTTCGAAAGGCAGAGCCAGGCCGTTGGCGGCGATCTGGACAAGATTAAAAAACATGGACAGCTGCTCATGTGCCGGCTTTCCCGTCTGGTGATACGGCTGGACGGACACGGCTGTTCGCGTTTGCGCGTAATCGGCGGCGAGGGCGGCGACGGCGTCGGAGGCCAGTCGCACATCGGCGTCGAGAAACACAAGCAGCGTCCCCTGCGCCGCCTCTGCGCCGAGCTGGCAGGCATATGATTTGCCCGTCCAGTCGTCGGGCTTGTTCACAACAGGGATGTACCGGACATCGAAGGCGCGGGCCGTCGCAGCCGTGCCGTCTGTGGAGCAGTCGTCGACGACAAGGATTTCAAAGGCCGGATATGTCTGCCGCGCGAGATCCTCGAGCAGGAGCGGGAGGTTTTTTTCCTCGTTTCTGGCCGGAATGATCACGGAAATCCGGCAGGGCTCCTGCGGCATTTTTGCCGCCTTCAGGACGCGGAGCCGGGCAAACAGGACAAAGCTCAGCAGAAAACCTGTGAAGGCAATAATAATTTCTATCATCGTGTCTTTATCCCGTTTCAGTCTTCTTTGAGCGCCTTGGTGACGGCGTCGGCGGCCAGCTTGCCCGTCAGCACCGCAATCGGCAGCCCCGATGGGGAAAAGGTCCAGGAGCCGGCCTGCAGCACATCGGGAAACGGCGTGTGGATGGACTTTGCGACCTTCTGCATCTTGCTGACAGCGGGCAGCGGCCTGTTTGTGAACGCCCAGCCGGTGACAGCCCCGCCGCTGTTATGGGTCAGGCGCTCCAGCGTCAGCGGTGTCGCGCTGAAAGCTTCCGTCACGGTGGCGCTGTCCAGCGGGAATGGTGACCGGCTGAGGACGCCGAGGATTTCCCGCGTACTGAAGGTCTTGAACTCCTCGTACCAGCCCCTGTCGCGAACCGTCCTGACCAGCGCGTAATCCAGCAGCATGCTGATGATAAGGCCTGTGCAGCCTGGGGGTGCCAGTGACTCGTCGCGCAGAGCGGGAATTGAAATTTCATATGTCGTCAGCGCGAGGTATGCCGCAAGCCAACGCTTGAGCGCATTTTTACATACTGTTTCGTTGTCGCCGGCCAGCGCGCATTGCCACGCCGGCAAGCTGGAAAGACCTGTTTTTTCCGGCGTGTAAAAGCTGTGCGCCGTGACCCGGCCGTCAAAGAAATCCCTGCCGCGGCTGACGGAGACATAAATCGTCAAAATCGAATCGCCGGTCTGGCCTTTCAGAACATCCTGCCGCCGCTTTTCAACAGCGGCAGCCTTTTTAGCTGAAAGACCTTTCGTATCGGCGCAGGCGTACAGCGATTTCATGTCACAGGCCCAAACAAGCTTTTTAAACCCGATCGTCTCACCGCCGGTGGTAACCGCTTCATGCTTTGCAATGTCAACGGAAGTGACGCGCGTTCCGAGCCAGAGCGTGCCGCCCCAAGCGCGGAGCTTTTCGCTGAGACGTTCGGCCAGTACGCCCGTACCGCCCCGCGGATAGCTGTAATCCAGGTATTGGCTGAAATAGCTGAGGGCGAAGGAGGCCGGCGTGCCCTTGAAAAAGTGCTGCGCGATCATGTCAATGAGCGCCGTATCGGAGGTCAGCCGCCCCAGATGCGCATAGACGGGCGCGCTCATTTTTCCCACCCTGGACATCGCGCGATGATAACGCAGAAGCCAGGGGAGCAGTGTTTTCATCAAATATTCCTTGTCCTTCAGGGCATCTCCGAAAAGGGGATTGTCAATCCCGTAGAGCACGTCCATACAGGACACAGCCTTTTTGATCTCCTCCGAGACGGCGGCGATATCGCCGGCGCTGTCGGGGAAGGCATGGCGCAGGAGTGCGGCGTAATCCGATAGCCCGCTTTCGGCCGTCAGCACGGCGAACCGGTCGCCGATCCCAATGGTGACGGGGTTTTTCACAAAATCAATTTCAATACCCAGTTCGCGGAGCATCGGAAACAGGATGCCGGAATTCTCAAAGGCGCGGATACCGCCGTCAAACAAATATCCGTTGACGCGGAAGGAGTTGACGAGGCCGCCCGGCTGCTCCGACGCTTCCGCCAGCAGGACCGACTGGCCCCGCTTACTCAGGTACGCGGCGCAAGTCAGGCCGGCGGCGCCGGCACCGACGATCAGGGCATCATATACCGTCTCGGCCATCGGGTACCTCGCAGGGCAGAAAGCCAATGATGTCGCGGATGGCGACGGCACCCTCCGCCGTCCCGGCCAGAACGCAGTGCGCCTCGCTCTCGCGGAGCGCTTCCGGCGTGTAGCATTCGGGACATTGTGCCGCGCGCTTGCGCCCGCCCGCCAGATTGCCGACGGCCACACGCCGCATGATGCCCTGAATATCGCTGCGCGGATCGACGCGGCAGCCGGGATGCTCGCAGAATTGGCAGCGCATGGCGCCGCGCATGACGCGCCGCGCGTCTTCGGGGTAAGCGTCGTAGAGGCAGCCGATGTCCGTAAACGGCTTGTCCAGCACCGTGACGACGTTTTTCATCGAGGGGTCGTGCACGAACGGCTGCTTGCCCAGCTTTTTCAGCACGGCGTTTGCCGCGGAAATGCCGGAGGTGGTAACCGTCGGCGTCCCGGTGCCCATCACGGTCGACTCGCCGCAGCAGAAGAGATTGTCCCACTCGGTGCGCGTGTGCAGGCGGTTGAACATATGCTGTCCCAGCATCTGCTTCGGTCCGGCGACGGCACCGCCGTTTTTGTTGTTATAGCGCTCGATGGTGAGGGGTGTCGCGACCTCGGCATACCGCACGGCGCCTGCAAAGCCCGGGAACCGCTTCTCCAGAACGTCGATAAGCCGCTGCCGCTCCTCGGCTTTTTTACGCTGGTAATCGGCTTTGTCTCCGGTATCCCAGGTCTGAAACGACGGGCCGATGGCGGCGACGACGTGGCCTGACGGGCTGCACAGCGTCTTGTCGTCGATGCTCAGTATGTAGGCGGTGACCTCGCTCTCGTCGAGCGTGTCGGGGCTGCCGACAAGCATTTCGATGGGCGCCGTGTCCGGCGGGATAACGGACGCGTCCACATGGGCGTACAGGACGACGCTGGGATAGGTCGGAACCTGACGGGCCGCCCAGGCGATTTTATCCGGCGTCGTCTCCTTTGCGTCGATGAGGTTGCCGTAGAGGTTCCAGACCGTACCGGAATAGATGATGCTGTCGGCGGTCACCGTGCTCCCGTCGGCGAATTCGGCGCCGGACGGGCGTCCGTTCTCAAATAATATTTTAGTGACCTCGTGCTCAAGGAGCATGTCGCCGCCGTTTTCCTCGATGGCCTTTTCCAGCTTGCCCGGCAG
>CAZJCH010000317.1:1079-3595 GCA_964544005.1 uncultured Papillibacter sp. | reverse complement strand
TCTCGGCTTCCCACTGCTTATAGGTTTCTCTCGTAATCATCTTTCCGTCCAAGTCGATGCAGGGATATTTCTCGCCGTCTCTTACCCACTCGGGCCACAATGTTTCAGCTGTTGCCCTGCCGTCAAGCATTGCCACAAGGCCGGTCGCCATAAGGCCGGTGAGTTCCGCAACAGAAATCGCGCTCGCGGCAACATAAACACTGGGCTTGGTTTCTGTCGTTACTTCGTTGAGAAAGGCGTCCGATTGAATGCTGACAACCAAAGCGCTGTCTTCCTTTTTCATTGCTTCGATGGAGCGCGTTGCGCCGGTTGCCCAGTCATCGACAAGGGTTGCGATAAACCATTTTTCAATGGATGTGTTTGCTGTCATGTACTGTGCCGTCAGGTCATATGCGGCTGTTGTGGAAAATCCGTCGGGATGCGCCACACAGTCGGCGATGAAGATGTTGTCTTTGGCGCCGGGGAACTCTTTTTCAAAGACATCCTGAACGCCGGGAAGACGATTGTGAATACCGATGACCGGCGAGAAGTCAATAATAATTAACCCAAGCTTTGCCTCGTCAACAGGGTCGGTCCAATAATTCGTATAATTATCGGCAAGCCACTGCATCATAAGCGCTCCGTTGCCGTATTCACTCTGATTGACGCTGGGCCAGGTGATTTCTCCTGTATTGTCATCGGCAAACGCAGTCGGGCAGCCGATGAAATCCACGTCCAAGTCAAGACAAATTTCGCGCGTACGCGAGATCAGCGGACCGCTCATGCCGCAGAAAAATCCGTCGGCGCCGGCCATCGTCTGAACCTCAAGTTCATTCAGGTACGCGTCATAATCCTCGTTGGCGTTATAAATAACCAGCTCGTAGTTTAAAACGGTTCCCCAATTGGCAAGGTTTTCATTAATCTTCTGGGTGTACGTCGTCGATGTGTTCAGCGCCATTGAAACGAGCTTATAGGGATCCCGTGAAAAATGATCTACTTTATCCGTAAAGTATCCGATGGTACCCACATCCTGGCTTTCGGCGGGCGCTGCCGAATCAGCGGGGGCTGTCGTCTCAGCCGGGGCGCTTGCGGAAGGGGCTATCGGCGTTTCGGTTGCTGGAGCTGCTGCCTTTTTACCGCATGCAAACAAGGTAAAGGTCATCGCAAGAACGAGTGCAAAAGCTAAAAATTTCCTCATTTATGTATCCTCCTCTATTATGCATTTGATCATAATGTATAAGCATACATTATATACTAGAGTATAATTTAGGTATTTTTTACAGTCAATCGATCGGAAGCCCTTGTTATGCCGTTTGCTCATATCAGCTCAATCAAGGTCGTCAATCAACGCTATAAACTCTTTTATCTGCTGTGAACAGCGATTGTTTTGCCATGCGGCGATAACGTATTGGTCGTGGTACGGCTTGGGTACATGATAGAGCTTGATGTCCGACCCGAATCGGTCACGGACATTTGAGCCGCTGATGGTGAAGCCCTTACCATTCTTGATGGCCAGCTCAAGTGAAAAATAGTTCGGCATATAGACGATTTCCTTCGGCATGAAACCGATTTTTCTGCAATTCTCCAATGCCCTGTTTTCAGCGTCCTTCATTTCGGCAATGTACAGCAGAAATAACGTCTCATTATTCAATTTTTCCACAGGGAGCTCGACACAGTCAGCCAGCGGGCTGTTTGCGGGAACCGCGATATAGGTATTCAGTTTTTTGATTTTTTTCTCCTGAACATTCCAATAGTTGCCAAACCCTAGAGAATAGGTCACTATAAAATCTATTTTGCTGCACACGAGCGCTTCGCGTAAATCCTTAAAGGAGAGGATATCAATCTTTATGATTGTATCAGGATAAATTTTTTCGAACTTTTTGATCACCGGCTTCACTGCGCCGACGACCTCAGGCGAGTCCATGCAGCCGATACGGAGAATGTTGTTCTCTGTCGTGTAAACTTTGCTGATGTTCTGCATGATTTCACTGAGCTTTTCGAAAAGCGGCTTGAGCTCGGTATACAGAAATTCACCGTGCTCCGTCAGCTCCACGCCCCTGTTATTACGCATAAACAGCTTAGTGCCCAGGCTTGTTTCAAGACGCTGAATCCATCGACTGACAGCCGACTGATTGATGAACAAGTCCTTGGCCGCGTCAGATAAATTGAGTTGTTCGGCAACAGTAAGAAAAATCTCAATTTGCTGCAATGAGATGTTATTCATTTGCCGGCCCTCCGAAAAATAATCGACAGATATACGATAGAACATAAACAAGATCGTTCATTACTCTAAAACATATCATAAAAATTTAGTCACAAAAATGCTGTGAAACAGACTGAAATACTCTTGAATTCCGCCTGAATCGGATGGTATCATCAAAGTGATCATGAAAAACTAACGATTTCCCATTTGAGGTGTGATATGAGCGGTAATTCTATGGATTTGCAAGCTTCTCTGCTCGAGTGTATGCTCAATGGCGGCGGAATCGAAGCCGTCAGCAAAGCAATTGCTGGATATTTCAATGCCTTCGTCAGCA
>CAZJCH010000317.1:0-1069 GCA_964544005.1 uncultured Papillibacter sp. | reverse complement strand
GATATTCATGCGGGGGTTCAAAATTTAGGGCGGCTCAAGGCAGAGCGTAACCATGAACCATTCAGCGATTCTGAAGCACTCCTATTTGAAAAAGCGACGGAGCTTGTAGCGCTTCAGCTTCAGCAGGATAAAAAAATAGCCGATATCGAGTTTCGGCTAAGAGGTAGCTTTATTGAAGATTTGATATCAGCTCATTTTACCGACCCCGACTCCATAAAAAAAAGAGCCCGCGCCATTGATTATGATATCACTGCGCCACACAGGGTGCTGGTCTGTGAAGTTGATAACATTTCACATGTTATCAAGCATCACAACCATATGCTATCGGCGGACATCAAAAGCGAGCTTGCAAAGTTTGTATATAGTCGCCTTAATCAGCTTTCAAAATGCTTGGCCATGCATCGCAACGATGAAATGGTCATTCTCATTCGCGTTGACGAGGAGAAAGATTCAATGAGCTCAGTGAAAAAATTATCTGAGGAAATTATCGATTTTGTATACGCGCAATACAACGCAAAGATGAATATAGGTATAGGCAGCGTGTGCATTGAGCTGTCAGACTTCCTTAAATCATATCATGCCGCAAAAAAGGCGCTTGAAATCGGAGAGTATATGATAACGGAAGGCCGAGTGCGGTCTTTGGAACAGTTTTCTGTTCATGCGCTCTTTTTGAGCACTATTAAGCCCGCCGAACTTTATAACTACGCTCGCGAACATCTGGATAAACTATTGACTTATGACAGGAAAAACGGTTCCGAACTTCTCAAGACATTGCAGGAGTACCTATATTTGCGAAATAATGTGGAGAAAACAGCAAGAGCGATCAACCTTTCAGTCAGCGGCCTGAAGTACAGGCTGCAGCGAATCGAAAAAATCATCGGACTTGAGCTTAATGATTACAAGGTCAGCTTTGATTTGCAGTTAGCCCTGGTTATCATGCAGTTATATGGTGAATACCGCATCAGAAGCGACAACGAATAACAAAATATGATTTTGTAATGCACAATACCATGAGAGTCATTATTAATGCACCGAAATTATTACCATCATTTTGTAAATCGACTCCGCC
>CAZJCH010000316.1:414-3605 GCA_964544005.1 uncultured Papillibacter sp. | reverse complement strand
GAGAAAGCCCTTGAAATCAACGCCGTGACAGACGACATGCTTATCGGCCGTATTGGTATGCAGATAAAACAGATTTTTTGCCGGCATATGCTATATCCTCTTTTCTGTAACCGCTGTTCACCCACTCCGCGGTCTTTAAAAATAACGGCGAACCTTTTTCATATAGCTGACATATTCGTCGCCAAACACCCTCACGCACCATCTTTCCTCCGAACGTATGATCCAATGCGCCGAGGCCTGAAAAACGATGAGCGCGGCGAGAAGCACCGGCGAGCGTGTTATCAGGACAACGCCGAAAAAGCAAAGGAAGTAGCCGATATACATCGGATTTCGGGAAAGCCGGTATAGCCCTTTTGTCGTCAGGCCGTTCCCCGAACGGGCAAAATTGTGCATTGATACGGCACAAGCGGCAAGGCCGGTACTGTAGACAGACAGGCCGATATGGAAAAACGGCTGATCTGCTGCGACTCTCAGGAATATCGGATACAGGAAAAGCAGAGCAGTAGATAACTGGTACAGCCAGTAAGCCGCTTTTTCAAAACCAAGCCTCTCCGGAAAAAAAGCCGCGCGCTTCAGCGATTCTCTATTGAACAGCCCCAGCAGCAGGTAGCGAATTAATATGACCGGCAGTAACAGCAAAAAAGCGTTCATCTATTCTCGCTCCTCAGCGCAGCTGCTTGTAGTAATCCAGCGTTTTAAAGCTTCTGTCAAGCTGCACCGCGGCGTAAGCTTCCGACGCACGGGACAGTTGCGTGAGAGCGTCGTCCAGGAGCTTGAAGGAAAAAATCCTCTTGCTCTCGCAGGACGTAATGTAGCGAAGCGCGTCGAGTGAAGCGGTGTCAAGCGGCGCCGTTTCATTTGCGCCGCCGGAGCGGCTGACGTCGGTGCGGCTGACGTCGTAGCGGCAGCTGCGGCAGCGGACAATTCCGCCTTTTAGGTCAAGTCTTGGTTCTTCGGGCTCGGTTTTTCCGCAAATTGAGCAGCCCGAAACAAGTGGCTCGAACCCAGCCAGACACATGAGACGGGTTTCGAAGGCGGCCTTCACAAGGAGGGGGTCTTTTTCGTTACGGCTGAGTGCGAAGAGCGCGTTGAGGCCCAGCGACAGGACCTCGGGATTCGGGCTGTCCTCATCGGATACGGCTTCAAGAAGCTCGGCAAAGTAGGAGCCCAGGGCTAAAAGATCCAGCGCGCCGCTGAGGCCGGAAAACAGCTCGATTGTCTGCGCCTCCGTCATCGTCCAGCGGTCGCGGCTGTGATACAGCGTCATATCGGAGTATGCGAACAGCTGTGCCGCGGCGGTCAGCCTGCTCCCCCGGCGCATGGCACCGCGCGCCGAGACGGTAAGCTTCCCCTCCGTCGAGGTCAGCACCGTCAGTATTCTGCTGGAGTCCTTATAGTCCGTCGTCCGCAGGACGAGACCCGTTGTGTTTATGTACATTGTCGCCAATCCCGTCATTTTTTACCCGGCTTGCCGCATTCATGCGGCAAGCCTTTTGTCGCATCGCTGCGGCAAGCCGTTTACTCTGCCTTACTATCGACACTCCAGAGTACTTTCGTTATTTTCAAATGCGTTATTATCATCCGACTCGACATATAAAAGATAATAACCAATATCACCGGTTTCGGTGAACAGCTCCCAAAAATTATCTGAAGACATATTCATCCCTCCGATACACCTATTAGTTTTTTCGATCGGAAGCATATTATCAGCGGAAATTTTTTTATACTCGGCACGAATCGTAAGCCGCCTTCGGCGGCAGCTCCCACGGGATCGCATTTATGCGTTCCCGTTGAAACGGAGTTTATTTAATATCGCCATACCCGAAATTTCTCATAGCCGTCTGATTATCGCGCCAATTTTCCTTGACCTTCACCCAGGTCTGGAGGAAGACCTTCGTCCCCATAAAGCGCTCGATATCGGTACGGGCCAGCTGGCCGATTTTTTTGAGCATCTCCCCGTTTTTGCCGATGATCATACCCTTGTGGCTCCGCTTTTCACAGTAGATCGTCACGTCCAGATCAATGATGCCGTCGTCCCGTTCGGAAAATTTCGTCACCTCGACAGCCGTACCGTGCGGCACCTCGCGGTCGAGGCAGATCAGGAGCTTTTCCCGCACAATTTCGGCCATGATCTGCTTTTCTGGCTGATCGGTCACCATGCCGTCTGGGAAGAGCTGCGGGCCCTCGGCCGCGAACTTTTCAAATTCCTTTAAGAGGTCGCCGATGCCGTCGCCCTTTTTGGCCGAGATCGGCACAATGGCGGCAAAATTATAAGCTCCGGAATAAAGTGCGATGATTCTCAGGAGCTCCTCTTTTTTAACCGTGTCGATCTTGTTGATGACGAGGATCACCGGCACGCCGCTCTCCTTAATCCGCTCCAGGAGCAGCTGCTCCTGGGTGCCGATAGTGTCCATCGGCTCCACCACAAGGGCGACGGCGTCCACGTCGGCGACGCTTTCCTTGACGACATTCACCATATACTCACCCAAGCGCGTCCGCGCCTTGTGAAAGCCCGGTGTGTCCAGCAGGACAAACTGCGTGTCGCCCCTATTGACAACGGCGAAAATGCGGCTGCGCGTCGTCTGGGGCTTTGGGGTTACAATGGTGACCTTCTCACCTGTCAGGGCGTTTATCAGTGTCGATTTACCGACGTTCGGCCGGCCTGCAATCGTTATCATGGCTGATTTTGTTATCATTCACATATCTCCTGAATACTAAATATACTGCCACAGGCAGTGAAACGGCGATAAGTACGGACAGCGGGATATGTCCTTTTGCGAAAGCGGCTATCCTCGTCATCTTTTCATCGTTAATAAAAATGAGCACACCGACGGCAGCGCTCATGACTGCAAACATCAAGACGGCGCCAGCCGCCATGTCCTTGATCACTCCGATCGTTTTGCTCCAGCCGGGGCTAAATGCGTCGCAAAGCTTTTCAATCGCCGTATTGAAGAGTTCCGCCCCCGTGACGGCGCCGATGCAGATAAGTACAGCTGTCCATTCGATTGCGTTGAGCTGCGATACGGCCGACGCGATCAGCACGTAAAACGCGGCGGCCAGGTGTATCCTGAAGTTCCGCTCCGTTTGAGCGCAGGCCTTAAAACCCTTGATAGCGTATAAAAAACTCCGCCTCATACCGACACCCCGTCTTCATAAGGACTGCGGAAAGCAATCCTTGAGTATTGCTTCTT
>CAZJCH010000316.1:0-404 GCA_964544005.1 uncultured Papillibacter sp. | reverse complement strand
CTTCCCTTTGACGCATCCGGCGCTTCTCCCCGCCCTCGTCCAGATGGTCATAGCCCAGCAGGTGCAGTACCGAATGGATGGCCAGGTATGCCATTTCCCTGTCGGCGCTCTGTCCGTATTCTTCGGCCTGCGCCGTAATCCGCTCGGCCGACAGGACGATATCGCCGAGCATCAGGCGGCCCGTGTCCCGGTTAACCTCCGACAGGTCGGGCTTGAAATCCCCCGGGACGAGCTCCTGCATCGGAAAGGACAGGACGTCCGTCGGCGCGTCTTTTTCACGGTAATCCCGGTTGATCGTCCGGATCCCCGCGTCGTCTGAGATGAGGACGCTGATTTCACATGGTATGTCCGCGCCTTCGGCGTCAAATCCACGCAGATAATTTTTTGGTGTGGCGGTTAGCCCT
>CAZJCH010000315.1:0-3610 GCA_964544005.1 uncultured Papillibacter sp. | reverse complement strand
CCAATAGCATTTTCGATTGTATATTTAATTCCATCATTGATAAAGGTGGTATCCGTTATCGAGAAACCACTGTCGTCATCGAAGCTTTCATCGAAAGGAATCGCCGCACTCGCCGTCAGCGTCACCGCCGGTAACAAGCTCACCGCCATCGCAAGGGTCATAAGCACTGACAGTAGTCTTTTTCTTTTTTCTTTAATCATTTGGAATCCTCCTCGTATTTGAACGGAATGTTCTTCGTCAGGTAAGTGGATAATGGAAAGCCTCTATAAGAGAAAAAATCTGCCGAGACAAAGAGAGAAATAAACAGAAGCGAAGAGCTTCTGTTTAGAGAATACGGCTTTGATTATGTCGGCCTGAGTTCAATAATCAGCCATGCCATTGCCAGGTCAAAGCTATTTTACGCTAAGCACAATGAATCCTACTATTTTCTTTGTTTACTTGTTGTGACTCCAACTATATAAATACTACCACAATTATTTATCGGATAGATTACCGAAATAATTAACAGCAAAGTATTAACCAGCCGTTTTCAAGGGGTTAATTTGTAGTGGGGGTTTAGGAAACAGCACATGTGCGGTCGACGTATAAATTGGACGTAGACACTCTCTGTATGGGTGATACGGAGTTCACAGAGGCAAAAGCAAACAGTCTCCTACAATTTTTCCACCTAAAGAGTTCTATCCTGCATATTGTTAAGATAAAGACTGCATCGAAGATTTGCGTCTATACCCGACCAGGGAATCCCAATGCTACATAGACAACGCTGTCAGCGTTCGCGCCAAATCCGCAAAACTCTTATATGTCACGATAGATGTCGAGGAGATCACCTTCAACAAGGGCTATTATACCATCGATCTCAGATACTTTTACAGGATAAAGGGTGAGGCTTTCTCGCTCGTCAACAGGCCGGCCGAAATCACAGGGCTTGCCATTTTCGATAAACGCGTCATACTTTTCGGCAGTGAAGGCAGTGCAAAGGTCTTCAGCTCCGCCTTTTCCACCCATGGCGTCGATTCCCGCACCATTGAGACCACGAATCTTCCGGTCGGTATCGTCGAAGCTGTCGATCCGATCATTCTCGGAATGAAGCTGGTCGATGTCTGCGACCACCACAAGGGCGACACGGGCGTCTGTGAGATTCCCGGCTTTATCGCAGAGAGCTTCCCCTGTGAGCTGCTGTTCGACCACACAAACCGCCGCGTCCTCGTGACTCTCGGTCAATTCTCCATCATCAAGCTGGAACGAAACACGCAGCTTTTGATCCCGTCCTACGACTACTGCCTGCCTAAACAGTATTCAACTTATAAGACGCTGAATACTGAGCTGCAACGTCAGAAACTTGCACGATAGCCTGATATATGCAAATCAAGCTCAGCTATATATTAAGCCGAGCTTGATTTTATGATTATTTTCATATTAGTACATTTGGAACCGCTATACGTTCTTTGTGTCTGCGGTGGACTTATCGGGTGCTTTGACAACGCTATAAATCTCATATGAACGCGAAATGCCCAGTTTTGGTCCCATATCTACTTCCATATATACGTCTGCTTCGACTTGTCCATGTGGTGTGTCGTACATGCTATGCCCGATGATTTTTGTGATACTGACAGGATATTCTCTTCCGCCAACCACCATAACATCCTGATATACCGCTTTCTGCAGATGGATTTCGTCGCTTCCCATAAGTCATACCCCCATACATGATATGTGTTAGCCGTTCATCTAAGAACAGCTGTATGGAGTATGGCTGAATGAGATTGATTCAACGTTATATAGGCTGGTCCGTGAGTGTGCGATGATTTTGAAATTCTAAATCTGAACTCTTATACCATACTTATACATAGAGAGACGATTTAATCTTTCAATAATCAAAAATAAGGGTGTGTCGGGTATGGATGTAGATATTTATCTTAGAAAATCGCGACTGGAAGAACAGTCAAATGAAGGGCAGGTCTTTGAGGAAGTCGTCAGTGGAGAATCATTATATGCTCGTCCTCAGATGCTCGCTTTACTGGATAAAGTTGCCAATGGTAAAGTTGATGCTGTATTATGTATGGATATTGACCGTCTGGGTCGCGGCAATATGCGCGACCAGGGCATAATACTCGATGTGTTTAAAGAATCTGATACAAAGATAATAACACCCGACCATACATACGACCTTGATGACGACTCCGACGAGCAACTGACCGAGTTCAAGGCTTTTTTCGCGCGGCAGGAATATAAACAGATTCGCAAACGGTTGATTCGCGGTAAACTTCAGACGATTAAGCAGGGTGCCTATGTATGCAATGTTCCATACGGTTATCGAAAAGTCGTAATAAACAAAATACCGACGCTTGAGATAGACGAAGAAGAAGCGAAATTCGTCAGGATGATATTTGGGTTATACTGTGATGGCATAGGTTGCGACAGAATTGCCGAAATCCTTGACGCTGCCGGAGCGAAGCCTCGCCGTTCAGATTCATGGGCGCGGGTTACTATTCTTAAAATGATTAAAAACCCTTTGTATATTGGTAAAATTGTCTGGAATAGAACGGAATGGCGGCGCAAGGCCGGAAAACTTAACATTATACCGCTGCCTAAAGAAAAATGGCTGACCGTTGACGGATTGCACGAACCGATAATATCGGAAGAAAAATTCGCGAAAGCGCAGGAGATTTTGCTAAACCGGTATATACCTCCTACGTTTGACGGCTCGATAAAGTCACCTCTTGCTGGTTTAATCCGCTGCGGGGTATGTGGCCGCAACATGCAACGGGCACCGTACGGGTCGCGCGCGAAGGATAAACCCTACCTGAGATGCCTGACGAAAAAATGTCAGCAGAGCGTGCAATACGACTTCGTCGAGCCGCGAATATTGAAATGCCTGGAAGACAAACTCCGGGAAAAGGCGATATCGACTGTTATAAAGGATGAGCCCGTTCAATATGAAGCTATCTTAAATGGGATTGATAGTGAAATTCTGAAGTCCGAAAAGCAGAAAAGCTCCCTGCACGAATTATTGGAACTTAGAATCTATGACGTAGAAACTTATCGAGAACGGATGAAAGTCGTATCAAACCGATTGGACGAGTTAATAAAACAAAGAAACGAGATTACCCTTAAAATTAGTAACCAAAAACAATTGCCTGAAGATGAGCTGAAAAATAAAATATCAAACGCACTTGATTTTTATAGAACAAGCGATATACCCCAACGAAACAATACATTAAAATCCTTTATTGACCACATTGATTACTATAAAGCCAAAGGGTCTAAGCCTGCCGAGTTCGAATTAGTCGTATTCTATAAATAAGTCGTCTAAAAAAGTGGATTATTTCGCTTATTGATTTGGTATACGCAATTAAGTTTATGTGATTAGATACAATCGTCAGGAATCAGTAAATATATGCCAAAACTTGATTGAAATATGCGGCAAACAATCCAGTAAACCCCTTACAGTTAATGGCTTTGCGATTTGAGTCGTTGTGTCACAGAGCCGCAATGCCTTTATTGAAGCAACGTTACCTGAGCTTTGTAACTAACCACATAAGTAAATTTGAACCTCTCCCGCTTACGCTTCGCTTAGAAGCGGGAGATTCTGAGTTCACCGACCACCGCGATA
>CAZJCH010000314.1:0-3622 GCA_964544005.1 uncultured Papillibacter sp. | reverse complement strand
CTTAGCAGGATACGTTTCGTCAGAAATTTAGCCATTTTTTCTTCCCCAAATCATTTATTGAGGCAGCGTGTCCAAGCTGCATTGGATAATCATACCTTAACCGCAACCGAGGTCAGGTTGCAGGAATGAAGGGGTGCCCGTTTGGGGCACCCCTTTCGTACAAGGTGCTTTAATTCATATCAAGTTTCTCAAGGTCATGCAGCCATGTCCAGTAGGTGGTGATATCCGGTGTCACGGTGCTCATGTTAATGCGCTCGGTGGAGAAGATAAGCACATTCTGGCGCTGGTATGTCGGGATCTCAACAGCCCAGTCGAGAACGAGATCCAGACACTGCTTATAGGTGGCCTTGCGGAAGCTCTGGTCGGCGCTGGTACGGGCTGCTTCGATCAGCTCATCGAGAGTCTTGTCGTTGATGCCGTAGTAGTTGGAATCGGTGCCGCCGTGGCCAAGGGCGTTCGAGGAGTGGTAAACCTGATACATATCCGGGTCCGGAGTGGCCTGCCAGGCGGCAGCCCACATGGCGCAGGTACCGGCGTCCAGTGCATCCCACAGAGCCGAGCTGTTGCTCAGGTCATTGACCTGCAGGTCGATGCCGATGTCCTTAAGCGCGGCGGAAACGGCAGTGATAATGCCAAAGGCGGGATGGTCGCCAGTACCATCAGCCGGGATCATGAACTCGTACGACAGCGACGCGCCGGTGGGCGCGGCCGTGAATTTGCCGGCGGCGTCATCCCACGTATAGCCCGCGGCTTTGAAGAAGCCGACGGCGGCGTCGAGTGCGGCGGCAAACTTCTCATCGTTTGTCATGTTGTCAGTGTAGATGGGGTTACCGTCAACGTCATTTGAATAGGCGATCTCATAACCATCGTCGGCCGGCTTGGGTGCGGCCCAGGAGGTATTGGATATCGGATACTGTATAACAGCGGCGCGTTCGCCATAATAGGAATCAATAACGGAATCACGGTAGACCGAGAACATTGTGGCAAATCCCTTGCGCAGGTTTTTGGATGTGTCGGAGCCGCTGTCACTGCCGACTTTCATGACGTCGGCCTGCAAGCCGATATAGCCGTAACCCAAGTTGTCGACAGAGATGGTTGTTATGGCATCGCCGGTCATCTCGCCTCCGTTGTAGTCCTTGATTGAGTTGACGACGGAATCACTGATGGACGGGTCGGATATGTCAAAGGTTCCGGTAGCAACGCCTGTCAGCTTATCGGCGTCGGGAGCTTCCTGGAACAGAATGTACTTAATCTTTGTAGCGCCTTTATAATAAAGCTCATTGGCCTCAAAGGTGACAACGCCGTTTTCGTACGATACAAACTTGTAGGGGCCTGCACCCATCGGCTTCGTCGTAACAGACTTGACATCGCTCAAGTCGCCCTTCTTAAAGCCGAACATGTTCTTGTCATAGTCATAAAGAGACGTATCGCCGTAGTAATGAAGGGGCGTCACATCGAAATTGAACTGATAAAGAGATTGCGCGTCATATGAATCCATCGTGATGCGGACGGAGTAGTCGCCCGTTTTTTCAATGCCGGCAATATTGGGTGCCGATTCGCCCGTCTGGACGGATGCGGACAGCTCGGGATTCGTGGCGAGCAGCGTGTCGCCGATAAAGGTGGTAATGCTTGTGCCGGCTGTTTCCAGGTTGATGCCGGCGTCGCTTAAATCATAGCCGTAATTACCGAGGATCATATCCCAGTATTCCTCAATTGTGGGATACTGTCCGGCTTTGAGATCAAATGTGTTCCCCGCATTGTCGACGAACAGTCCATCTTCGCCGAGCCCATCGGCGTAGCCCCACAGGAATTCGCCCAGCGCGACCTGCAGGCCGGGATTGGCAGCGACTTCATCAGCGGTGAAGCCTGTCGCGGCCTCGGCGTAATCGGCCAGGTAGTTGGCGACGCAGTAGTCGACGATCTCCTGGGTGAAGGCGATGCCGGCTGTTTTTAACGCTTTTTCAAAGTTGGCAGCGTCTGTTGCGGTGTAGTATGTACTGGCCGAGGTGTCGTTGCCGGCTGCGATGTCGGCAAGGATGAGCGACCAGACGCTGGACATACCGGCGCGGTACTCTTCAATACCTTTGATGGGGAGCGCGTAGAAGGTACCACTTCCGTCATACGCGGGGTCTGCGTACACGTACATGCTGAAGATGACGTCATCGATCGTCATCGGCGTACCGTCGGAAAAGACGACATCTTCGCGGAGGGTCAGGTCATATACGACAGAACCGTCCGCGTTTTCGGTGATTTCACAGTTGGTGATACCCTGATAGAAGTGGTCAACGCCGTTAAAGGGGATGGTCTCACCCTCGATGCCATTAAGCAGCATTTTGCCCTCGCGGTCAAAATCCAGAAGAAAGAGCTGCGTCATATGCGCGACATCCACATCGTAGGCAGAGGACGCGAAGAATGAGCTGAACTTTTCAGAAAAGTTGGAGTACCCGGCGACAAGTGTCTTTTCCTCAACGGGCTCCGCGCTCGGGGAGGGTTCAACGGAGGCTGAGGGGCTTTCTCCCGTTGGGGACGGGTCAGCCTGAGCTTTTTTGCCGCATGCAGCAAGCGAGAATACCATGACAAGTACAAGAAGCAGGGCTAGAATTGCATGTTTCCTTTTCATTTTTAATCATCTCTCCTTTAAATTTGTTGGCTTTACGATCCCCGATCGCAGATAGTACGAAGATTATAGCGTTTCCCGGGTTGCCGTCCGCCTCCTGTTCATAAAGAGCAGGATCGACGCGGCCAGCAAAACGGCCTCGCACACAAAAAATATCAGGTCCCCCGGTATCGCCACGTTCTGACCAGCGCAAAGCCGAATGACAAGACCGGCTGCGGCGATGCCGGAAAACACGGTCATAAACAACGCTGATTTCGGAGCGCGGTGCGAAATGTGGTCGCTTTCCTCCCGGGTTAAGGGTGGTTTGGCCGTCCAAAGATCATAGACAACGGCCGACATGCCGATCATCGGCAGGAATACGCAGACGTGCGGGAGGATCACATAGGATGTCCGGGCCGCGGCGGATAAGACGCCCAGCGGCATAAAAAACGCGATCCAGGCAGCAGCCAGAAGTATTGTGAAATATACCGCCGTATTTCTTTTTTTTTCGTCGGTATCCGAAAAAACGTATAACTTACCCTTATAAACGGCCCGGGCCTTCAGCCTTCCGCTTGGTGTTTGGTCATATTCGACATCAAAATCCTTGGCGTATTTTCTAGAAATCATGATTCTCACATTCAAGGCATAAATTTGTAAATTATTATCAAATTTATCAATTTTTAATCTCGTTAATTAATACATTTTAACAATGCGGGCGAGATTTTGTCAATAATAATCGATGAAATAAATATTAATCCAGACTGCTGAATATTAATCCAGACCGCTGAGGTCATAGGCCTCCAGCCACTTCATTGCTGCTGCGCAGACCTGGCGGAGACCTTCGTCCCCAAAGGGGTTTAACAGGCCGGCATCTTCGACGAGCTGCGTAAAGGTTTTCGTACCGGCCGCCGCTGTGTATGCCATATAGGTCTCCCACGCCGTTTCGCGGTTCTCCTGGATACCTGCCCAGAACTGGAGCGCCATCGTCTGTGCCAGGCAGTAGTCTATGTAATAAAAAGGCATCTC
>CAZJCH010000313.1:272-3645 GCA_964544005.1 uncultured Papillibacter sp. | reverse complement strand
ACCCGCGCGTCGGCGCCGCCGTAGAGGCCGAGGACCGGCGCCTGGATGGAGGCGAGAGCGGCGGTCGCGGGCGAGACCCCGTAGTAGATGATGGCCGCGCCGAGCTTGGGCTGCCGGGTGGCCCAGGCGAAGGAGACATGCAAGGACTTGCTGGAAGAACCGGACCTTATGCCGCGGTTCTTGGCTGATCTCAAGAAGAGCGGATTCGCTGGGCAGGAGCATTCCTGAGCTTCATCAAATACTGGACTCGTTTTTCAGCAAAGCTTTGGGCGGCGTGCACCTCCTGCCGTTTTTTCCTTCCTCGGGAGACAGAGGCTTTGCTCCGACGGATTATAGTAAAATTGATAACGCCTTCGGAACATGGGCCGACGTTCAGCGTCTGTCCGGGTGCTATGTGCTGATGACAGATTTGATGATCAACCATATTTCTGCGCAAAGCACTTTTTACCAGGATTTCCTGGTGCATAAGGATAATTCAGCTTACCGGGATATGTTTATCAGGTACAAGGACTTTTGGGCAAACGGAGAACCGAGCGCGGATGAGGTGGACCTGATCTATAAAAGAAAGCCGAAGGCGCCATATACAATCGCGCTCTTCGCCGACGGAACGGGAGAAAAGGTATGGTGTACCTTCGGCGACGAGCAGATTGACCTGGACTGCAGCGCCGAGACGACGCGGGCATTTATTAAGAGCACATTGGCGCATTTGGCATCAATGGGTTCTTCGATCGTCCGACTTGACGCATTTGCCTATGCCGTCAAGAAAGCCGGAACGAGCTGCTTTTTTGTTGAGCCTGAGATCTGGGAGCTTCTGTCCTTTTGTGCGGATGCCCTGAAGCCATACGGCGCGGAGATTCTGCCGGAGATTCACGAGCACTACTCCATTCAGCTGAAGCTGGCGGAACAAGGCTTCAAAGTTTACGATTTCGCACTCCCGATGCTGCTCATCAACGCCATCTATTACGAAAAGACATCACATCTGAAAAATTGGCTCAGGATATGCCCTAGAAAGCAGTATACGACGCTGGATACGCATGACGGACTCGGAGTCGTTGACGTCAGAGGGTTGCTGCCGGATGAGGAGCTTGACAGAACGCGGGAGGATATCTTCCGGTACGGCGCCAATGTGAAAAAAATCTACAACACGTCCAGCTACAACAACCTCGATATATATCAGATCAACTGCACGTATTATTCTGCTCTCGGGAACGACGACAACGCTTATCTTCTCTCGCGCGCGGTTCAGTTTTTCGCGCCGGGGACGCCGCAGGTCTATTATGTCGGCCTGCTGGCCGGGAAAAACGATATCGAGCTGCTGGAAAAAACAAAAGAGGGGCGTAATATCAACAGGCATTATTACAGCGCGGATGAGGTTGCCCGAGAAGCGGAGAGACCAGTCGTTAAAAAGCTGATCAAACTGATGGAGTTCCGAAACGCGCATCCCGCGTTTGACGGCGGATTCGAGCTGCTGGACTGCAGCGAAAGTGCGCTGCGGATCCGCCGGACATACGGCGAAGAATACGCCGAACTGGATGCCGATTTTTCAAACAAAAGTTTCACAATCCGATATTCCGGACCGGAAAGGACAAAGGTTCTGGTTGTCTGAAGGAGGTATGCGGCGATGACCGATGTGGTCGCGCTGGGCGAACTGCTGATCGATTTTGTATCTCGGGGCAGCGGCGCCGCCGGCAATGATATTTTTGAAGCCTGCCCGGGCGGTGCGCCATGCAACGTATTGGCGACGCTGAGTAAGCTCGGGAGAAAAACGGCATTTATCGGAAAGCTCGGCGACGATTATTTCGGCCACCGCCTGAAAACAACGGTCGAAGGCTTAGGCATCGATGCGAGCGCAATCATTTTTGACAGCTCTGTCAACACCACGCTGGCCTTTGTCGCCAGCGGTGCCGACGGGGAGCGCAGCTTCAGTTTCTACAGGAACCCCGGCGCCGATATGATGCTGCGGGAGGAGGAGCTCGACAGAGCGCTCATCGAAGGCTGCAGGATATTCCATTTTGGCACCTTATCCATGACGCACCCCCGTGTCCGCGCAGCCACGCGTACCGCTGTTGACATCGCGCGGAAGAGCGGAGCGCTCATATCGTTTGATCCGAACCTGCGCCCGCCGCTCTGGGACAGCTTGCGAAAAGCCAAAGAGCAAATCGCCTGGGGCTGTGCCCATTGCGATATTCTGAAAATCTCGGACGACGAAGCGGAATTTCTCACAGGAATCCGTACCGCAGAGAAAGCGGGAAGGGCCATTCGAGACAGCTTTCCCAATATCAGACTCATTTTCGTCACTTGCGGACGAAACGGCAGTTTCGCTTTTTACCATGACCTCGTCGTAAACGCCCAGGCTTACACGTCGCTGGATGCGATCGACACGACGGGCGCCGGTGATACCTTCTGCGGCTGTTGTCTCGATACCGTACTCCGGGAAGGGATCAATTTTTTCTCGGAGGAGAAATTAAGCGAAACGCTTCGGTTCGCGGGCGCCGCGGCAGGCATTGTCACGACAAGAAAAGGTGCTATGTTGGCCATGCCAGAAAAATACGAGGTACAGGAGCTCATGTATGGCAAAAGTAACGTTTAGCAAGATCGGAAAGATCTACGAAAAAGACGTCGTCGCGGTTCGCGATTTTGACCTCGAGGTAAACGACAAGGAATTCGTCGTGCTCGTCGGCCCGTCCGGCTGCGGGAAGTCCACCACGCTCAGAATGGTCGCCGGACTTGAGGACATTACCGCCGGAGAGCTGTATATTGGCGACCAGCTGGTCAACGATGTTGCGCCGAAGGACCGGGACATCGCAATGGTATTCCAGAATTATGCACTGTACCCACATATGACTGTTTATGAAAATCTGGCGTTTGCCCTGAAGCTGCGGAAGCTGAAAAAGAACGAGATAGACAAAAAGGTTCGAGAAGCTGCAGAAATCCTCGATATTACAGATTTGCTCGAACGGAAGCCGAAGGCGCTGTCGGGCGGACAGCGCCAGCGTGTGGCGATTGGGCGTGCCATCGTGCGCCACCCGCAGGTATTCTTAATGGACGAACCGCTGTCGAATCTGGACGCCAAGCTGAGAAATCAGATGCGGGCGGAAATCATCAAGCTTCGGCAGAGCGTGGATACGACCTTCCTGTATGTGACGCATGACCAGACGGAGGCTATGACACTGGGGGACAGGATCGTCGTCATGAAGGATGGATTCATTCAGCAGGTCGGCACGCCGCAGGAGGTCTTCGATCATCCATCCAATGTTTTCGTAGCCGGGTTTATTGGCACACCGCAAATGAATATCTTTGACGCCCGTCTGGAAAAAACAGCCGATACATACGAAATTCAACTTGGCGGCGCCGTTGTCGCGCTGCCCGAGGA
>CAZJCH010000313.1:0-262 GCA_964544005.1 uncultured Papillibacter sp. | reverse complement strand
ACATTCAGGTCATTCTGAGGAGCAAGAATATGGCAGTATCCGATGTCATACTCGGGGTGCGACCCGAGAATTTCACGCTGGCAAAATTCGGTGCAGCAAATACGATCGGTGCCGTTGTCGACGTTTCCGAGATGATGGGCAGCGAAATCTATATGCATGTGACCGCATGCGAAAAGGACTGCGTTGTCCGTATCGCAACGGTCGACCTGCCCCCGGAACACAGAAACGGTTACGCGCTCGGAGAAAAGGTCGGTCTGATGAT
>CAZJCH010000312.1:2813-3675 GCA_964544005.1 uncultured Papillibacter sp. | reverse complement strand
TGGGCGTGCCGATACACCGCGCAAACCACTGCGCGGTGATGGGGGCGAATTGATTGAGGGCGTCCGTCATAAGCAGCTCCCGATTAAATTCGTTATTCTTCCAAAAGAGCCCGAAGCTTCGTTTCGTCTTTGATGCGGATGGAGTCCCTGTAATACTCAATGATGCCCTTATCGCGCATGATACCCAGCTCTCTTGACATGGAGGGCCTTGAAATATTTAAGAAGTCCGCGAGCTTTTCCCGGTTGAGCGGCAGCTTGAAGGTCATGCTGCCGCTCTTTTCTTTTTGTTCCAGCAAAAATTTGCTCAGCTTGCCGTTGATGCTTTTCAGCATGAGGTAATCGACCTTTCTGGTGAGGTTGCAGGTCTTCTTGGCAATGACGCGGATCATGTTCGCCAGAATGATCTTGTGAAAGGTGCAGGCTCTGTTGCACATATTCAGGATCTTTTCGGGATGGACCATTATCAGCACGCAGTCTGTCAGCGCCTGGACGGTGGACGCCCACATATTCGCGCCGCAGAAGGCGACAGCTTCGCCGAAAACATCGCCGGCAGTGAAGATGTTGACGATTACGCGCGTGCCATTGAAGCTTTCCCTGACAACGCCTGCTTCCCCTTCAAGCACGATAAAGACGCCGCGATAGGTGTCGTTGATACGGGCGATATAGTCGTTTTTGCCATAGCTGACGATTTTGTAATCAAGGCAGTCGAGGACGTGGGGGATATCCTTGATGTCGATGCTGTTGAAAAGAGTCGTATGAGAGACGCTTTCCAGATGCCTTTGGTCCATATAATCTCCTTTTGTATCCCCGGATACGGGCTTTCTTTATTCGTTTATTTTATAATCATTACAAACATGCGGAT
>CAZJCH010000312.1:0-2803 GCA_964544005.1 uncultured Papillibacter sp. | reverse complement strand
CGGCGGCGGAATGAATTAACATAAAATCATGAATATATTGTGACGAGAACAGCGCGGATATCCATTTTTATGATAAAAACCGTACGGATTCATTATTGTTTATTTGAGTGCAATTGTCAACAAGCGCAAGCCATTAAAAAGGGGTTAAGAGAATGGGAAAAAACATTGTCATCGTCGGCGCGGGGTATGCCGGCGTGCTGACAGCCAAGAAGCTGCACAAACGACTGAAGAAAACGCAGGACGTCCGCATCACGCTCATAGACAGGCATCCGTACCATACGATGCTCACCGAGCTTCACGAGGTGGCGGCGGGACGCGTCCCCGAGGACCACGTCCGCATCAGCCTTAAGAAGATATTCGCGGGCCGGCGGGTGGACGTCAAGCTCGACACCGTCACCGCCGTGGATTACGACAAGAAAACCGTGATCGGCAAAGCGGGCCGCTACAGCTACGATTATCTCGTCATGGCGGCCGGCTCGAAGCCCACATATTTCGGCACGCCGGGTGCGGATGAGTTTTCTTATAAGCTCTGGTCGTATGACGACGCCGTCCGGCTCAAGCACCACATCGTGGACGTTTTTAAAAACGCCGCGTCGGAAACGGATCCGGAGGAGAAGAAAAAGCTTCTCACGTTTTATGTCGTCGGCGCAGGCTTTACAGGCGTTGAGATGGTCGGCGAGCTGGCCGAGTGGGTTCCGATCCTCTGCGAGGAATATGAGATCAGCCGCCATGATGTCCGCCTCGTCAACGTCGACATGCTGGACAGGGTTGTGCCGACCTTCCCGGAGCATGTCTCCGCCAAGGCCGACAAGAGGCTTAGAAAAATGGGTGTCGACGTCGTGCTGAAAACCGGCGTTTCGGCGCTGGGCGACGGTTATATCGAGCTGAAGCAGGGTGACAGGCTCGTCCGTGACAATACGGCGACCGTCATATGGACGGCAGGCATCGAGGGCTGCGACGTCGTGAATCAGGCGGACTGCCTGAAGAAGGGCGGCCGCTGCCGCCTGCAGACGGACGAATACCTCCGGGCAGAAGGCCGGACGGACGTTTATGTCGCCGGCGACAATATCTTTTACATACCGGAAGGCCAGAAGATGCCGGTGCCCCAGATGGTTGAAAACGCGGAGCAGAGCGCGCACACCGTTGCTCACAATATCACGGCTGAAATCACGGGTCACGACGAGCTCCACAAATACGCCCCGAAATTCCACGGTGCGATGCTCTGCATCGGCGGTCGCTACGGCTCGGCTTATGTGGGCACAGATAAGAGAAAGCTTTCGCTGGCATCGTTTTTTGCTATGTTCGCCAAGCATTTTATCAATCTTATTTATTTTATCCAGGTCGCGGGCTGGAATAAAATCATTCATTACCTGAAGAACGAATTCTTTACAGTGCGCAATCGCAGAAGCTTTGTCGGCGGCCATTTCTCGAACAGGACCCCGAGCTTCCTGCTGGTGTTCCTGCGCCTGTGGCTGGGCGCCGTCTGGGTGTTTGAGGGCGTCATGAAGATTGTCGAGGGCTGGCTGAAGACGCCGAAGCTGGACGGCTTCTTCGGGGGCGCGACGGGCTGGTTCAATACCATTCTGGGTACCGGCGGCTCGCCGGCAGCCGGTGACGCCGTATCGAGCGCCACAGGCGCGGCGGCTGGCGGCGGCGAAGCGGCAGCCGCTGTCGGACATGTCGTCTTCAACTTTAATTTTCTCGGCCTGTTCAAAGCCATTTTCGTCAGCGGCAAGCCGCTTGCCGAATCCACCATCTCCGACTACGCGTTTAAGCTCGATATCCCGCTCATGAACTGGTTTGTCAATAATGTGATACTGGCAAATCCGGGCCTTGCGCTGGCCATGCAGATATTCATCGTCGTGGCGGAAATCCTCATCGGCCTGTCGATGATGGGCGGGCTCCTCACCACATTCTCCAGTTTTGTTTCGCTTATTCTGCTGTTCATGTTCTCGGCGACGACGGGCCTGTTCCTGTCAAGCTTCTGGATGTTCTTCGGGGCGATCGCGCTCATGTTCGGTGCCGGCAAGGTCTTTGGGCTCGATTACTACGTCTCCCCGCTGCTTAAAAAAGGCTGGCGTAAAGTCGGCTGGGTAAGGAAGTCGTATCTCTATCATGACTGATGCTGTAAAAGATATTTTGCCCGCCGGCGGGCTTTTGTACGATGAAGCTGTCGCCCGGGCGGGGGATGAGGCGCGGCGGCTTTTAAAAAGCGCGCCCGCCGTCATCCGGTCTATGACGGCGCATCTGGCCAAAGCGACGGGGAAAATGATCCGGGCACGCGCGCTGCTGGCCTGCGCCATCGGGCGGGACGGCTTTATCAATCCGGACGCCGTCAAGGCGGCGGCAGCCGTCGAGCTTTTACACCTGGCGACGCTCGTCCACGACGATATCATCGACAACGCGGATGAAAGGCGCGGTATCGACGCGCTCCATAAGAAATTCGGGGAGAAATACGCCGTCCTTTGCGGCGACTGGCTTTTCTGCACCGCGCTGGAGTTTGCCGCCTCCGTCACGTCACTGGGCAGCAGGCAGGACGATAGTGACCGGTCTTTCCCGCGGTATCTGACGCAGGTCCTGCTCGGAGAGGTGCGCCAGAACCAGAACAACGGCAACTACCGACTGTCGGAGCGCGAGTATTTCAGGATCATCCGCGGAAAGACGCGGTGCTGCACCGAGGGGTAGCTCACGGGATCTGCCTCCACACCGCGCCGCACGGCCGCGAGCAGCTCCTCGTAGTCGCGCTTGGAGAGCTGGTCGGTGCCCCGCGTGCGCTTGAGGTTCTCGACCGTGCGCGGCTGCC
>CAZJCH010000311.1:0-3680 GCA_964544005.1 uncultured Papillibacter sp. | reverse complement strand
AATGAAGGGCAAGCGCATCCTCATCGTCGACGACGTCGTCTCCACCGGCGAATCCCTCCGCGCCGTTGAGGCGCTCGTCAACAAGGCCGGCGGCAACATCGTCGGACGCATGTCCATCCTCGCCGAAGGCGACGCCAAGAACCGTCCTGGCCTCATCTACCTAGCCCCCCTGCCGTTGTTCAACAGCGACGGGAAACCACTGTAAGAACGATATGGTATAAAGAATCCGGGATGTCGTCACACATCCCGGATTTATTACCTTATATGACGGTTTGAATAGCCGTACGGACAAGCGCTCAAACACAGCCCGCAGACGTCAAGGCCGGTCTCTTCTCCGCGCCTTTTGAAATATTCTTCGCATTTAAAGACGTCGAAGCGCGCCTCGCGGAGCTCGCCTTCAATGTAATTCCTGCCGGTAAAAGCATCAACGGGGCAGGCTTTGACACACCTGTCGCAGGTTCCGCAGCGGACTTCCATCAGCTCGCTGTTTGCTTCCAGCGGCGCGTCTGTCAGCACCGTCGTCCAGCGGACGCGGGGGCCGTGCTGGGGTGTAATCAGGAGGCAGCTCTTCCCGATCCAGCCGAAGCCGGCCAATCGCGCCGTGATCTTATGCGATATGGAAGCACAAACCCTGTCACTGTCGATGCGCTCTTTCGCCGGAAGCGGCAAGACACGATACCCGGCGTGCTGTATCACAGAGGCAACGACAGAAGCGAACAGGTCGAGCCGGTCGTTAATAATATCATAGCCGTGCGTGCTGTATGTTAAGAGGTCTTCATATGTTGAGGATATATTGAGCCGGTCGACGATGGCATACGACAGCACGATCCCGATAGAAATCGCCCGTGGGAACCCTTCCGGCAGCGCTCCGCCGATTTCAGCGATTTCCTTATGGAAATTTTCAATCCCCGCGACACCGATATAATCGATGCTGTATGTATCGCCGAGCTCGCGGATTTTTGCCATGAGGTCCACGCCTGTTCCCTCCCAGATATTAGAAATAGCATAAGCAATGATAAATCCCGTGATAGTGTATTGTCAATAAAAGTACGTAGGGGCGATTATCAATCGCCCGATCCTGTCGGCGTTACGCGGCACGGGCTCGGGCGACCGATAGTCGCCCCTAATCCGTTTGTCTCAGCGTAACAAAAGGCGTCTACACGCAGTTTTATGTTTTAGCCTCCCGCAGCTTTTTGAAAAACTCCGACATCAACGTGCGGCATTCTTCCTCCAGTACTCCGCCCACGACCTGCGGGGAGTGGCCGAACCGCTCCATAAAAAGGTTGAGAACACTGCCGCAAGCGCCGCTTTGCTCCTCCTTCGCGCCATAAAACACCATGGGAATCCGCGCGTTGATGATCGCGCCGGCGCACATGGGGCATGGCTCCAGCGTGACATAGAGGGCGCACCTGCCGAGGCGCCAGTCGTTTAAGTTTCCGCAGGCCTCATTGATCGCCTCGAGCTCCGCGTGGGCCAGGGCGTTTCTTTCTTTTTCGCGGCGGTTGCAGCCGCGGCCGATGATGTCGCCGGCCGCGTCGACAATGACGCAGCCCACCGGCACTTCGCCCTCATCCATCGCTCTTTTTGCCTCTATGAGAGCGCTTTTCATATGCTTCTCGTGGTCCACCGGCACCCCTCCCCCATCACACATATCGTACCACATTGTGTCGTGATATGGTATATAATATGCCGCTTTTGTTAATAATCAACAGTGTCGCAAAATCATTGCTTGATTCATTACATTAATATTTTAAGGAGGGTCAATATGATCGTATCGGAGCTTATGACAGACAATGTGATATCCATCTCACCGGACGAGCCGGCGTCACTGGCAGCGCGTCTTTTATTCCGGCACAATATCGGTGCCGTCCCCGTCTGCACCGAGGACGGGCGCCTGCGCGGCATTGTGACGGACCGCGATATTGTTCTCAGGTGCGTCGCGGCTGAAAATGATCCCGAGACGACGCCGGTCCGCGAAATCATGACGAGAGGCCTTGTCACTGTCAGTCCCACGGACGACGTCCGCGAGGCGGCCCGACAGATGGCGCAGTCGCAGGTCAGAAGGCTGCCGGTCGTTGATTCGGGCAAGCTCGTCGGCATGCTGGCGCTGGGCGACATGGCCAAGACGCACTCGTTCGACATGGAAGCCTCAAAGGCACTGTCGGAGATATCCTCGAACATCCGCAAAAGATAGCATCTCAACCAGGCCGGCTGTACCCGGAGTACACCGCGAATCCCGTCGGGGCAGACCTTGTGTCTGCCCTCTTTCGCGTGCAGTGCATACCTTTAGAGGGCAGACACAAGATCTGCCCCTACAATTGAAGCACCAAGACGTTGCGTTAAGCCATTGACAGCGGGACGCATTCATTATAGAATTACAAAACGGTAAATTTCTGTCTTTGACAGTAATCATACACACAGATTTTTGGAGGCACTTCACAGATGAAAAAATACGGTTTAAACGAGCTGCGCGAGATGTTCCTAGCCTATTTCGAGAGCAAGGGGCACCTGCGCCTGCCCAGTTTTCCGCTCATACCGCAGAACGACCCGTCGCTTCTCCTAATTAATTCCGGCATGGCTCCGATGAAGCCCTGGTTCACGGGCGAGCAGGAGCCGCCGCGGCGCCGCGTTTGCTCCTGCCAGAAGTGCATCCGCACGCCCGATATCGACAACGTCGGAAAAACCGCCCGGCACGGTACATACTTCGAGATGCTGGGCAACTTCTCCTTCGGCGATTATTTCAAGCGCGAGGCCATCGCCTGGAGCTGGGAATTCCTCACCGAGGTCGTGGGAATGGACCCCTCCAAGCTCTACCCCTCCGTCTATGAAAACGACGACGAGGCCTTTGATATCTGGAACAAGGAGATCGGCATACCCGCCGAGCGGATTTCCCGGCTCGGCAAGGCGGATAACTTCTGGGAGCACGGCGCCGGCCCGTGCGGCCCATGCTCCGAGATTTATTATGACCGCGGGCCGGATAAGGGCTGCGGCAGCCCTGACTGTAAGGTTGGCTGCGACTGTGACCGCTATATGGAATTCTGGAACAACGTCTTCACTCAGTTTTCCAGCGACGGCAACGGGAAATACACGGAGCTTGAGCACAAGAATATAGACACCGGCATGGGCCTGGAGCGGCTCGCCGTTATCTGCCAGGGCGTCGACAGCCTGTTCGATGTGGATACCGTCATGAACATCACAAACAAGGTGTCCGAAATCACAGGCGCGACATACGGCCAAAGTCAGAAAACGGACGTCTCTCTGCGCGTCATTACAGACCATATCCGCTCGTCGACAATGATGATCTGCGACGGCGTGCTGCCGTCTAATGAAGGACGCGGCTACGTCCTCAGGCGCCTTCTGCGCCGCGCCGCGCGCAACGGCAAGCTCCTCGGCGTCACCGAAACGTTCTTATGGGAGGTCTGCGCCACCGTCATCGAGGAAAACAAAAACGCCTATCCCGACCTTGTGGAAAAGCAGGATTATATCACCCGCATCATCAAGGTCGAAGAAGAGAATTTCAATAAGACCATCGACAGCGGCATGAGCATCTTAAATAGCCTGATGGCATCGCATAAAGCTAAAAACGAGACTGTCTTTTCCGGTGAGAACGCCTTCAAGCTTTATGACACCTACGGCTTCCCCGTCGACCTGACAAGCGAGATCATTGAGGAGCAGGGCTT
>CAZJCH010000310.1:0-3690 GCA_964544005.1 uncultured Papillibacter sp. | reverse complement strand
TGAAGGTCGTGTTGCCGGCGATGTCGTCAAGCTCCTTCTGAAGCTGCGAGAATTCGTCTTGCAGGGCAGTACGGTCGATTGCGTTCTCATTGGTGTCTGAGGACGACTGTACGGCCAGCTCGCGCATTCTCTGGAGAATCTCTGTGGAGCTGTTGAGAGCGCCTTCTGCTGTCTGGACGAGGGAGATGGCATCCTGTGCGTTGGTCTGGGCTTTGGACAGGCCGCGGATTTGTGCGCGCATTTTTTCGGAGATTGCGAGGCCTGTTGCGTTGTCAGCCGCTGTGTTGATTGCGTAGCCCGAGGAGAGCTTTGCGACTGCGCCTGCGATTTTGTTGTTGTTGTTCGTGTACTGGGTGTAGGTGTTCATCGCGGTAAGGTTCGTGTTGATACGCATGGTGTAATTCCTCCTTGATTTTTGCCCGACGGCATCCTTGCCGTTCGGTTTTAAATAGCGGAAAGCCGTTTGTTAAACGGTGGTATTTTCCCGCACTATCTTATATCGACAGATTTCGACCGGACTTTAGTCATTTTGCTAAAAAAGAATGAATGAGTTTTTTTGCAGTTTTTCTCATGATTCTCAGTATTTTATTAAGAATTGTGAGAGCGGAAAGAATAAACCGGATCAAAAATACTATTATCGTCACATTTTTAAAATACTTTAATGTGAATTTGAATAGAAATTTTAGAGCAAACATAAGCTAAAGCTATAAATAACGCGAAAACAGCCTTAATTTTATGCAAAGTAAATATAATTTACGTGAAATATCAGCTAATTGGTATACGAAGTAAACAATAAAAATATTTTCTAAAAAAGTAGAATTTTGTTGCATTTTGTCTGAAGTTATAGTAATGTTAACTTAGAAATGGCAATTTGAACGTTCCCGCACTATGTAAACTTTTTTGTTATGGGGGTAGGAACGGATGAGAGAATTATGAATAGTTATACATAAAATGAATAAAAATTCATAAAATTTTTACGCAAAACACAAAAAATATCGGTTCAAACCGATCATTTTAAGACAATAAATCTGATTTGAAGGCTGAGGCGATAAGAATGGCGGCTTCTGCACGATCGATTTTGAAACGTGCCGGTGAATATTTTCAAAATCTCGAAAAAAAGAAGTTAATACTGCTTATCACACTGGCGGCGGTTATCATCGTTGCCGGTATTGCCGGCGCCGTCCTGTTAAACCAGGTCAAATATACTGTTCTGTATTCCGGGCTTGACGCGGAGGAGGCCGGAACGATCAAAACGGTTCTGGACGAAAAGGGCGTCCAGTCAAAGGTGCAGGGGACAAGCACCATTCTTGTGCCGGAGGCTCGGGCCGACGAGCTGCGCATCCAACTGGCGTCCGAGGGCTACCCGAGCACGGGACTCAATTACGATATCTTTTCGGGCTCAGCATCAATCGGCTCCACCGATCTGGAGCGGCGGACTTATTTACAGTATCAGCTGCAGGAGAATATCCGCACGGCGGTCAGGACTATGGAGAAGGTACAGGACGCCATCGTCCTGGTCAATCTGGCGTCGGACTCCTCCTTTGTCGTATCAGACAACCAGTCGGAGGCCAGCGCAGCCATCACACTTAAATTAAAGAACGGGCAGACGCTCACGGGCACCGAGGCACGAACGATCGGCCGGTTTGTCATGAAGAGTGTGCCGGAGCTGAACCTTGAAGACATTACAATTGTAGACACAAACATGATCTACTACGACATCGGCGCCGACGGCGAGAACACGACCTCGGAGTATTCCGCCACGCAGCAGCAGCTGACGCAGCAGATGAATGAGACGCTGACAGAGCAGGTGCACCGCGTGCTTGACCCTGCTTTCGGGAAGGGCAATGTGGCGGTATCCGTCAATCTGGGCCTGAATATCGATCAGGAGACGGTCCACTCGGTCGAATTCCTGCCGCCGGTGGACGGTGAAGACGAGGGGCTCGTCCGCAGCTTTGAGGAGATTTACAACGCTGTGGGGAGCGAAAACGCGGCAAACGGCGTGGTCGGAACCGATCCGAACGGCGACGGCGTACCGGCGTATGTGGCCGGGGAAATTCAGGACGGGGGCCAGATCAGCTCCACGAAAACATATAATTTTGAGCTGAACGAGATACAAAAGCAGCTGACTAAAGCAGGGTATTCCATAGAGAACCTGTCGGTGGCCGTCCTCGTCAACAGCAGCATCGAGGGCGCGGACGCCTATGTGGAGAAGGTGAAAAGTCTCACCGCCCAGGCAATCGGCGTCGAGTCGGATTACATTTCCGTCGAGCTGATGCCGTTTGCAAAGAGCGCCGATTTAAACGACGCGTTCAACGAGAGCCAGAAAGCTCTTGAGAGAAAGAACACACAAAAAATGATTACGACGATCATTGAGGTCATCGTTATTGTCGCCGCCGTCGTGATTATCGTGAGAATGTTCCTGTCAAAGACGAAGCGCCAGACCGTTCAGCCGCTTGCAGCCGTCAGCGGCGCCGGTGCCGCCGTCGGATTGACGGTCGGCGATGAGGAAGATGAGCCGGAGCAGGCGATGTATGACCTGTCCGACCTTGTCTTAAAAAAATCCTCCGAGGCGGAGAAGATAGAGGAGCTTATGGACAGGTATCCGGAGACGGTGGCTCAGATACTGCGCAGTTGGATTGCGGAGGATGATTAGATATGTCCGGAAGAACTGAATCCAGGCTGACGCGGCGTGAAAAAGCGGCAATCCTCCTGATCTCCATGGGCAGAAACCAGGCGGCCCAGATATTCAAGTATCTGACGGAGGAAGAGATCGCGACGCTGACGCTCGCCATAACGACAACGCAAAAGGTCACCAAGGAAGAGAGCGAGAGCGTTCTGGCCGAGTTTCTGGAGACGTGCCTCGCACAGAAGTATATCTCTGAGGGCGGCCTCGATTACGCGCGCGGCGTATTGACAAGAGCGCTGGGCGACGGCAAGGCCGGCGAAATCCTCGACAAGCTGACGGAGACGCTGCAGGTGCGTCCTTTTGAATTTGTGAGAAAAGCCGATGTGATGCAGATCGTCCATCTGGTAGCCAATGAAAACCCACAGACGATCGCACTTTTAATGTCATATCTGGAGCCCAAGAAGGCGTCCGGCGTTCTGGAGGCGCTGCCGAACGACCTGCAGGTCGAGGTTGTCACCAGAATGGCCAATATGGAGAGCGTGATTCCCGAGTACATCAGGGAAGCCGAGATGATCCTGGAGCAGCGCCTGGCGAAGATGGGCATGAGCGACCAGACGGCTGTCGGCGGGCTTGACGCCGTTGTAAAAATCATCAACAGCGTCGACAGGGGAACGGAAAAGAACATCCTTGAAAGCCTCGATGTCCTTGATCCGGACCTGTCGGAAAATATCAAAAAGAGCATGTTCGTCTTTGAGGATATCGCCAAGCTGTCCAATCAGGCTGTTCAGCGGGTGCTCAAGGAGGTACAGCAGAGCGACATCGCCATCGCGCTCAAGAATGCCAACGACGAGGTCAAGAACATCATCATGTCCAATCTCAGTAAGCGCCTGCAGGAGATGATCATCGACGACCTCAGCGTTATGGGGCCGATGCGCGTGAAGGACGTCGAGGATGCGCAGCAGCGGATCGTCAACGCCGTCAGGTCGTTGGAGGAAAACGGAGAGATCATTGTTTCGAGGGGGGACGCCAGCGATGTCCTCGTTTAGAATCGACAGACAATACGT
>CAZJCH010000309.1:0-3701 GCA_964544005.1 uncultured Papillibacter sp. | reverse complement strand
CCTCGGACGCAGACGGCTTCACACTGAGACTCCTGCGGGCAGACGCGGCCGCAGACGGCGGGGAGGCTGTTAGTCGATGTCAGAATTTCATACGCGGCTTCATAATCACCCTCGTTGATCTTGCCGATAAACTCGGGGATACGGACACTGACGGGGCAGCCGGCGACGCACGGCTTGTTTTTACAGTTTAAGCAGCGCTGCGCTTCGTTTCTGGCGTCTTTCTCCGTATAGCCGAGCGCGACCTCCTGAAAGTTTTTGTTGCGGATCATCGGCTCCTGCTCGGGCATTGCCGTTTTATTCTTATCCATATTAGGCATGTCTGACACCTCCCGTCAAATTACAGATATGCTCACGATCGTGTGTCTCGCGTTCTTTATAGACAGAGTTCCTCTTGATGAGCTCGTTAAAATCAACTTTGTAGCCGTCAAAGTCCGGACCCTCGACGCAGGCAAAACGCATCTTGCCGTCAACAGTGACGCGGCAACAGCCGCACATGCCAGTGCCGTCGATCATGATTGGGTTGAGACTCACCGTACACGGGACGCCAAAGGGCTTCGCAGTGTCGCAAATCAGCTTCATCATGATGATGGGGCCAATGGCGATGACGAGGTCGTAATCGTTATTTTTTTCAAGAAGCTCTTTGAGCTTCGTCGTCGTGAAGCCCTTTTCACCGGCCGTGCCGTCGTCCGTCATTAAGTAAAAGTTATCACAGACGGCCCGCATCTGGTCCTCAAGGATGATGATATCCTTGGAACGGAAGCCGGCAATCATATCGACCTTGACGCCCTTATTGAAAAGGGCCTTTGCTGAGGGATATGCGATGGCGCAGCCGACGCCTCCGCCGACAACGGCAACACGCTTGTAGCCGTCAAGATGGGTCGGAATACCGAGAGGTCCAACAAAGTCAAGGATAAAGTCACCTGCGTTCAGCTGGTTTAAAAGCATGGTCGAACGGCCAACGAGTTGAAAAATGATCGTTACCGTGCCGCGTACTGGATCCGTATCCGCGATGGTGAGCGGTACGCGTTCTCCGAACTCATCGATTCTGAAAATAATAAACTGGCCTGCGAGTGCTTTCCTTGCGATATCGGGTGCTTCGATATCCATCAAGGTTACCGAGTCATTCAGCTTTTGCTTTTTTGCAATACGAAACATAACATCAATTTCCCCCAATGTTTTCTAATTTCTATTTTTACTATACAAGTGGAACGCAGAAAAAATTGCTTTTGCACCAGTGAAATGAAAAATTACGGCATCAAATATGGCGCCATGGGATACCTGCACACGTTACATATACTAACAAACATTTCAAAAAAAAGCTACAACTTTATTAAAATGCCAACTTAATCTGGTTCCAATTCCTTTAGGATCTTTAAATCCTTTTTATCAGTCAGCTCAAGCTTTGAGAACATGTCCGGACGTCGCTGGCGTGTCCGAAGTATGGATTGCTTGCGCCGCCATTTTGCGATATTCTCATGATGGCCTGACAAAAGGATTTCCGGTACACTAAGGCCATTAAAGCTTTCAGGCCGTGTGTATTGGGGGTATTCCAGCAAGCCGTTCCAGTGGCTCTCATTTTGAAAGCATTCCTCGTCGGGCAAAACGCCAGGCACAAGCCGGCAAACGGCGTCGGCGACTGCGAGGGCGGGGATCTCGCCGCCGGTCAGGACAAAATCACCGAGGGAAATCTCCTCGTCGACGCACAGCTCAATGAAGCGCTCGTCAACGCCCTCGTAATGGCCGCAGACGAGAATGAGCCTGTTATAATCGTTTTTCAGGCGGACGGCGTCCTCCTGACGGAAAGTCTTTCCACAGGGCGACATATAGATGGTATGCACACGAAAACCTGCCTCATCGCAGATATGCTTCCAGCAGTCGAAGAGCGGCTGCACCTGCATCACACAGCCGCGCCCGCCTCCATATGGATAATCATCCACCTGATTTTGCTTATTCGTCGTATAATCCCGGATTTGATGGCATTCAACGCGTATAAAACCCCGCTCTTGGCCGCGTCCGAGAATACTTTCCGAGAGAATGTCTCCAACAGTGTCTGGAAAGAGCGTCATGATGTCGATTCTCATTACATACCCTCAATCAGTCTGAACGTAATCCGACCGGCTTCAACATCGATTTCCCGGACAAACTCGGGTACGGCGGGGACGAGAATCTCCCGATCGCCTTTGATCACATAGACATTGTTCGGGTTCAGCGGGATGATCTCGGCAATCCTTCCGAGCACCTCTCCGGTCGCGTCATCAATGGCGGCAAGCCCGACTAAATCGGATAAAAAGTGCTCGCCGGCCTGAAGGCCGGCGTCATTTCTGTCAATAAAAACAATCTTGTTTTTAAGGCGAACAGCACCGTCAATACCGTTGATGCCGTCAAATAATGTAATGACAGCCGATTTGTGTGCCTTTGATGAAAGGACATTCATGGGTGTGCTGTCGATATAAAGTGTTTTGAAGCCGCATAGGAATTCAGGTGAATTCGTCCAAGGCTCGATCCTGACCTCGCCGCGTACGCCGTGGGTGGACGTGATTTTACCCGCCTCCAAATACTGTTTTGTCATAATGGGACCTCCGTAAAGAGCGTATACGTCGTAATTATATGCATTCAGCGGGAAGCGAAAACGCCGTTTTTTATCGTCATTCAGTCGACGATGTCAATCCGGATGCGCTTACCCTGCCGCTGCGCGACGGAACGCATGAGCGTCCTGATCTCTTTGGCGATCTTGCCCTGACGTCCGATGATTTTACCCATATCGCTTTGGGCAACACGGAGCTCATAGACCGTTTCTGCCTCTGCCTCTTTCTCCGTCACCGTGACTTCGTCAGGGTTGTCAACAAGATTTTGTGCGATATAAATGAGCAATTCTTTCATCGGCACAACCTCAGTCATATAGCGCTGGCTTTTTTCAAAAGAGCCTTCACTGTTTCGGTCGGCTGTGCTCCGTTCTTAATCCAGTATTGTGCGCGCTCGGAATTGACCTTCAGCGTTATCGGCTCGGTCAGCGGATCGTAAGCGCCGATTTCCTCGATGCATCTGCCGTCCCTAGGGGAAAGAGAGTCGGCGACGACGATCCTGTAGTAAGGATTTTTCTTGGCGCCCATTCTGCGAAGCCTGATTTTTACCATTGTTATCTTCCTCCGTATATATTATGAAAATCTATCAGTAATACTGTCCAAGTATTGAACTGCTTATCAATATGTGCCGTCTAAAATCCGAACTGGCCTTTTTTGCCCTTCATGTTTTTCATGCCGGCCATTTTGCCGCCGCCGAACATCCCCGGCAATTTGCCTTTTGACATTTGCTTTGTCATCGTCTGCATCATCTCGAATTGTTTCAGCAGGCGGTTGATGTCGACGACCTGAAGGCCGCAGCCCGCGGCAATGCGTTTTTTTCGGCTCGAATTCAGAATATCGGGGTTATCGCGCTCCTTCGGTGTCATCGATAAGATGATCGCTTCGGTCTTCGTGATCATTTTCTCGTCGACGGATGCCCCGGCAAGCGCTTTGGCGTCGACGCCCGGCAGCATCCCGGCAATGTCCGATAAGCTGCCCATCGATTTGATCTGGCTGAGCTGGTCGTAATAATCGGTCAGCGTAAATTTGTTCTTCGACAGCTTTTCGGCCATTTCGCGGGCTTTCTGCTCGTCAAAGCTCTGCTCCTTGAGATACACACCGATCCCATTTCGGGCAGAC
>CAZJCH010000308.1:0-3724 GCA_964544005.1 uncultured Papillibacter sp. | reverse complement strand
ACGTCCTTTGGCATTAACTTCACTCCTCTGTTGTTATTGGTCAAAGCGAGATATTCTGCAGTATTATTTGTGACACGCACGGCAGCGTTGTTAATACTTATCCGCGTTTTGTTGATTTTGCGTGATTGTATGTTAGAATAGAAAAAAAGTATTCGAATAAACTGTTCGTCCATTTTAGCGCATAGCAATTTATTGTAACTTAATTTGGCATTGATGTCAAGTAATAATTACGGAGAAACGTGTCGTTTCTCCGTTTTTTATTTTATGCACGAAACAGGCTGTCTCTGACAGCCCTATTCGCACATCCCGCCCCTACGCGCTTCGCCATGTCACGCCTTCTGATTTTTAATCCTTTTTTAATCTGTTTTATATTGTATCTGTCAGTGTATTGCATATATTTTACTTATTACAAAAATAAAATTACATTCTTTTCTAATATACCTTGACAGGCGAGGTATTATGTGTTATGTTGTAACCACAGTACCGAGATACTTAGCATTGGAGGGATACTATGTCAATTGCTTCCGATCTCATACGCGGCCATACCGATACCATCATCCTGGCCAGATTGATGCGCAGCGATAATTATGGTTATGAGATTAACAAGGCGATCCAGCAGCGGACAAACAACAGATATGAGCTCAAGGAAGCGACGCTCTATTCCGCGTTCCGGCGGCTGGAGGAAGCCGGATGCATCGAATCCTACTGGGGAGACGAGACGACGGGCGCGCGGCGGCGGTATTACAGAATCACCGAAATCGGCCGTGAAACTTACAAAACACTGAAAAAAGAATGGAAAATAGCGAAGGAACTTATCGACAACCTGATTGAATGGGAGGAAAACTAAATGGAAGGAAATATCCGCAACCACGTTGAAGAACTCTTCTCCGGTACGCTGCCGTCCAAAAGATCGGTTGAGCTGAAGGAAGAAATGATCCAGAACCTGACTGAAAAATACAACGATCTGCTCAGCGAGGGCAAAACGCCCGAAGCTGCCTGCAATATCGCCGTCGCAAGCATCGGCGACATCAGCTATCTGCTCAAGGACCTCGAAAAGGACGCCGTCAAACCCGAAGTCATCGCAGCGCACCGCCAGAAGTCGGCAATGTTCATCTCAATAGCCGTCATGCTGTATATCATTAGTGTTCTTCCTATTATCGTGCTCAGCGTTCTGTCCCCACGCGGATGGCTGCCCGGTCTGATACTGATGTTTGTCCTCATTGCCTGCGCGACGGGTCTCCTGATCTATAACAGCATGACAAAGCCCAGGTATATAAAGACCGACGATACCGTGGTGGAGGAATTCAAGCAATGGCAGTCAGCCAGCCAGGAAAAAAAATCGCTCCGTAATTCCATCTCCAGCGCCATGTGGGCGATCATCACCGCCGTCTATATCCTGGTCAGCTTCTCATTGCGGACCGAATGGCATGTCACATGGGTCATCTTCCTCGTCGGCGCCGCAGTCCAGTCCATTATAAACATTGCTTTCACCGCGAAGAAGTGAGGTTAAAGATATGAAAACCGCAAAAATCGTCTCCATTGTCTGCTGGCTCGTCACCGCGCTCGTCCTCATAGGGCTTGCTGTCTGGCTCCTGACGAGTGGCGTGCTCGGCAGCTTCCACTGGGGTAACTCCTCCTCCTACAGCATCGATTTTGAAAGCCTCAAAGGTCCGTTCAGCGAAGCTGCCGCTTATGAGATACCGGCCGGTGATGTCAAGAAAATCGAGATTAACTGGACAACCGACGGCGCCGCCGTCACACCCTACGACGGCGAAACGATCAAAATCACCGAATACGCGCAGCGCGAGCTGGCGACCGACGAGAAGCTGGAATATAAGACATCCGGCGGCACGCTTAAAATTGAGTTCTGCACTCCGGGCACGCATCACAACATGGCAAAAAAAGAGCTGGAGCTTCTTGTTCCCGCGGCGCTGGCCGACAAGGTCACCATCGAGGATTCACAGTTCGGCACTTACACGGTTCCGGCAGCCGGTATACAAAAAATCGACGTCAACTGGACCGCAAGCAGCGCGACGATCACGCCGTATGACGGCGACGATATTCAATTCACGGAATCTGCTTCCCGTCCCATGTTCAGCGATGAAAAGCTCGTCTATAACGTCTCGGGCGATACTCTGGAAATCAAATACTGTTCTCCCGGCATCAACATCAACATGGCGACCAAGGCGCTTACTCTCCTTGTCCCGAGAACGCTTGCGGAGAACCTGGACGTCCTGGACGTGGACGCGACCTCCGCCGAGGTCACGATCAGCGATTTCAGAGTGAATACCTTCAATGTCCGCGAGACCTCCGGCGGCTCGGAGATCACAAATATCAGCGCTGTCACGTCGGATGTCAGCTCCGTCTCCGGCAGAATAAACATTGAAAAAATGACCGCATCAAAACTCACTTTGGGAACAGTATCCGGCGGAATCAACCTGACCGATATCACCGCCGATACGCTGATTGCAGATACCACCTCCGGCGGGCAGGAGCTCAGCGGCACGTTCAAGGATATCGACGCCGGCAGCGTCTCAGGCGCGATCCGTGTCTCCAGCAGCATCGACCCCGACAAAATGTACTGCCACACGACATCGGGCGGCATCAGCGTCACAGTACCGGGAAACGCCGACATCATCGTATCCTATTCAACGGTCTCAGGACGATTCAACAGCGACATCCCCGTCAGGACCGGCGATTCAGGCGATTACCGGTTCACGTCCGTCAGCGGCAGCATTAACCTCAAAACGGCATAACAGCACGGCACAAAGGGCGGGAGACATCCCGCCCTGGAGCATCGAAACCTATTGTTGTATAATGCGTCAGAATATGATAAATTTAACAATGTCCATTACTGCCTGACCACGAGACGGGCCGCCCTGGAAAAGCTGTAAGCCGAACTAACGAAAAGGAGTTTTATTTTTGAAGATCGCATTAATTGCCCCTGTGCGGAACGAAGGGCAGAAAACGCAGGATATCATCCGTTTCCCGATGATCTCGCTTCTGTATATCGCAGCGCTGACCCCGGAAGAGCATGAGCTCACCATTATCGAGGAGGAAGCGGAACCCATCGATTACAATATGGATTGCGACCTGATCGCCATCACGTGCATGACCGCGACGGCAAACAGAGCATATAGACTTTCCGAGGAGTTTATGAAGCGGGGGAAAACTGTCGTCCTGGGCGGCATCCATCCCACCGTTCTTCCAAATGAGGCCAAGCTGCACTGCAGCGCGGTCATCACCGGGGAAGCCGAGCCCGTATGGCAGCTCCTATTGGATGATATCAAAAACAACAAGCTCAAGGAGTTCTATATCGGAGGCACGGCGTCGAATCTGGACGAGTATCCCCTGCCGCGCCGGGACCTCATTAAGTATACCTCCCCCTTGAAGCTTGAGCCCATCGTCACCTCCAGAGGCTGCCCGTATAGCTGCGAGTTCTGCAGCGTCTGGAAGTTCTTCGGTCGGAAGATCCGGCACGTGGGCGTCGACAGGGTGCTGCAGGATATCTCAAATTCAAAAACGAAAAGGTTCATGTTCCTCGACGACAATATTGTCGGCGACCCCGTTTACGCAAAAGCGCTGTTCGATGGACTGAAGGAAATGAAGATCCAGTGGGTCGGGCAGGCGTCCATTTCGTTTTCAAAAAGCGAGGAGCTTTTAAAGCTCGCGTACGACAGCGGCTGCAGGGGCCTCTTTTTCGGTCTTGAATCCGTCTCCGAGA
>CAZJCH010000307.1:0-3727 GCA_964544005.1 uncultured Papillibacter sp. | reverse complement strand
ACCTTTTCAAGGCGACGAAATATCTGTACGCACTGACGGCGGAAAATTATCTAAGCTGCAATATCAAGGACTTTTTCAAGGTTATATTAAACAATATATTCAATGCCGACATTATCAGCTCATTTCATATATCCATCGACGACAAGACGTGCGCGCCGATGCATACCCGCGCGTATTTCGATGTTTTCCGGCTGATCATTTACAGCTTTGCCGTCAGGCTTCCGGTTTTATGCCACGTGGAGGTCAAGGGCGACTATATGACGGCCCGGCAGGTATCTGCCGTTTATAGCGCCGTTATGGAAAAAGGTGTCATAAACCACGACAGCGCCATTTCCGAAAGCTTCCAGCAGATCGCATCGGAAGTCAAAAAGGGAAAGAGCATTGCCCCGTACAATTCGGAGTGGTTTCGGACGTACATTTTCACAATGATACCGGAGCTTTCTGAGATCAGCAATCATAATCTTTTCTTCCTGGGCGCAGCCGATATGCTGTTTTCGCTCTATTATCTTTGCCTTGAGAAGGAATTTGAAAAGAGCATCAAAGCGCTTATTTTACAGGAAAACGTCCGGTCCGGCAGTTGACTTTTGATATATACCACTATATAATGAACCGGAGTTTGTACCTTATAAATCGACAGAATACGCAACATATTGATTGCCATTCAAAACCGGTCTGGAGTGAACGGAATGTATTTTGGGAGCATCAGGTTTTTTCGGCACCTCATTATTTTAGTGCTGATACTGCTCATCGCCGTCCCCTCATATTTGGCGATTAATTACAGCGTCAAATATAATACCACAAACAGTAAGCTTGAGGAGATTCAGGAAATTATCAATCAGTACGATTCCGGGCAAAACGAGCTGGTTGACAATCTCTCGAATCTGTTTAACAGCTCATTCAATACCCAAATTCCGGCATTCTCTCAAAAAGTAGACGATTCCGTCGAGCAGCAAATCAGTGAGCTTCAGACACTGCTGAATGATTCCCTGACAAGCCAGATAGCCGATCTGGAGAAAAAAATTGACGAATCATTTACAAATAATAAAACTGAAATAAATGACACGCAAGATGCAAATAAACAGGAATTATCCGATATGATAGAAACCGAGACAGCCTCTATTCAAAAAAAGCTGGAAAAGAAAATCGACGAAAAGACGGCGGAAATATTACAGCAGATCACTAAATCCATGAGCGATCATTTTTCAATCCTGCAGCAGCAGATTGATTCGCTCAAGGAACCGGAAGCCGAAAATGGTTAAGCGATCAACTCGAATCTCTTGGGCGGATTTGTATAGGAAGTTATTTACCGATGTGCATGACAACATGCACTTATCAACTTTTAGAACAGGAGAACGCATATGGGGCTGAAAGAGAATTTTAACCAGGCGCTTAAGGAATTGATCAATAAAGGCGGCCTTGTCGGCTCCGAGCTGGAGGAAAATTCCAAAACCAAGTCAAATCTCGATTCATACCTGGATATGCCGTCGCAAGACCAACCGGCTTCCCATGGCCGCAGTGTGTCCGGCTTTGATCAGGAAGCCTCAAAGCTTGCCATGAGTATGGGTGAAACAGACTGGCAGAATCCGCCGAACTTTGAGGACCAAACGACATATCAACCCGGCGGCAGTTATACATCGGCCCAGGGCAGCGAGTACGGCAGGATGTTCCGGCAGGTTGATGAGATGACGGTTATCTCGAAAAGCACCATGATTGTCGGCGATATACGCACGCTGGCGAACATCACCATTGACGGCAACGTCCGCGGTAAGGTTGATGTATTGAAGGACGCGAATATCCGCGGCATGCTGATCGGCGACCTCGTCTGCAGTAATACCGATATGAGGGGCTCTTCCATTCAGGGCAACGTGTTCGCCAAAGGGAGTACTTATATAGATAACGATTCCATCCTTTTAGGCGACCTGACAGCCCAGTTCGCGAGCATCGACGGCAAGGTCAAGGGCAACATTGAGATCGGCAGCAAGGTCGAGCTGCATCCGAACGCCATTGTTGCTGGGAACATCAACACCAACACGATTTCCATCGCGGACGGCGCCAATATCCGGGGCTTCATCAACACGACCTTCTTAAAAGAGCACGGCGACAACGCCTTCCCGAAGCAGGTCGTCATGGAAAACGAAGCAACCGAATAAACCGCGCAGACCGGCATACAGCCGGTTTACGCGTAAGAAAAACCGGCCATACGTCCGGTTTCATGGAAAAAACGCGGCCGAATGGCCGCGTTTTCAACAAGGACTCGCTAGGCAGCGAGTCCTTGTTTAGTTGACCTGCGTCAGGACACGGCTGTTTTTATCGCCAAGGTAATGAACAACCTTGCGCCAGGCGCTTTTTGTGGCCTCGAACATATCATGGTGCTCCCGAACCCTGTCAGAGTAGTAATCCAGCTCCGCCTTCAGCCTCATGAATTCGTCGCTTCCGAAATACCTGCAGATTTTTGGCAGCACAGCGTTCAGGTTTTCTTTCATTTTCCTGATCTCGTCATGGTAGGTGTCCGGGTTTGTGATGTACATAAAGAGGGGCTTATACCTGTTCCAGCCGACGCAAGCTTTGAAGAACCTGTCGTTAATGTCGCTCCGTCCCGCGTGGATGGGTTTCAGCGCCTCCGGAAGCGACCCGCAGAGCAGCTGCTGATACGCTGAAAAACCGTCGTGGAACGTATAGCACGGCACCTTGAGCACGGTGCTGTCATGAAGGCACGTGCTCAAAAAGGTATCTTCCCCCCTGGCTCCCGGCGGGTTGAAGAACGGGTACAGGTGATCCGTGTTTCTCAGATTGATGCACAGGTTGGAGCCCGATATGAATTTCGCGCCGCTCTGCTCTTTGACAATTTCTATCGGTCTGTTCTCGACGACGTTTTTCCGCGCATACGTGACGCCGCCGTCGCTCATTTTCTCTTTTATGGATTCCCACGAAACGATATCGTTGCTGATTGTTTCGGCAAATAACCGAAAATCGTCTTCGCGAAGAAGATTGTTATACTCAATGCACGGAATGGGAGAAATGTAGCCACAGTGATAACCATATGTGATATCCGCCGCCGGTATCGACTCCAGATGGGTCGCCAATACCTTCTGCCCTCTCCACAAGAGCCCGCCGGCGTCGTTGACGGCTGCCATGGGGTATTCATCGTCATCCAGGAACAAGAGGTAATCGGTCCTGTTCTTTAATGCAAAATATAGGATCGTGTTTCTTTTTTTCGCGTATCCCTCTCCGAAAAGCAGGTCGGCCTCATTTTTGTCGAGGATGCCGAGGCTGATAAGCGTTGCCGTCTCGCTGTTGACAGCGGCTTCGCCAATGTAATGCGGAAAGTCGGCGATATCGATGATCCGCTTGTCAAGATTAATATAGTCCTCCGGTTTTGTGTTTTTGTACTTCAGGTCATACGCCACAAACATACTGATATTGACTTTCTCACCGGAGGTCAGGCCCGATTCCTGCCAGTTCTCCGCGTAAGTCCGAACGATCTGTTTGAAGCATTTTCTGCCCGTCACAAATCCGATGCCCACATTAACCGTATTCCCGTTTACCGACTCATACATGACTGCCGTCCTTTCCCGCAAAATTTGAGCGCTAAGCGCTCGCTGAATTTGTTATTATTTTACTAACAACTTTTTACGTTTCTTAAAGTTGTCTGTTCAGATGATACCATAACGGCACTGTGCATGTCAAGCCTTGTCAGGGCATTTATACAAAAAATACAAAAAATTCC
>CAZJCH010000306.1:0-3795 GCA_964544005.1 uncultured Papillibacter sp. | reverse complement strand
TTATCTTCACGGCCAGTGAGCAGGACTTTTACGCTGAGAAAGGCTTCCAGAACGAGCCCCAGAGATGCAAAGCCTGCCGCAACGCCAGAAAGAACGGCGGCTCAGGCCAGAGAGAACTCTTCACAGCGACGTGCGCTTCCTGCGGACGCGAGGCGAGAGTTCCCTTCCAGCCGAGAGACGACCGTCCTGTCTACTGCAGCGACTGTTTTTCAAGACAAAGATAACTTCTGCTTGAAATATAGGTATCAAAGGATATGTCCCGATGGACATATCCTTTAATATTTTCCAAAAAGGCGCCGGATACAACGAAAGAAGCAAAATTACCCGCTAAATTGCAAACTCGTTTGTTGTGGCAGATAAACCGATGTGCTATAATCAATCCAACTGTATAGAATAGCGCGAAAGGGCTGGGATAATGGAGGACCAACAACTTAATAACGCCAAACCCGGGCAAAGAAAAGGCTTTGGACGAATGATTGACAAATACCGTTCGGACAAAAATTTTTCACTGTTTTTATTTGCCGGCCTCTTCGGCGGCATCGCCGGCGGTATCAACACCTCGATCTTTAACAATTACTTAAGCGACGTTTACATGCTGTCGGAGGACGTCAGGGGTTTCCTTGAGGTACCGAGAGAAGCGCCGGGCCTTTTTATAATGATAGTCCTTGCGCTCCTCAATTTCCTCGGCGATATCCGCATCGCCATGTTCGGGATGCTGGCGGCAGGACTTGGCATGCTCGGTCTGGGGCTTCTGACGCCAACGTTTGCCGTGATGATCATTTGGATGATGATGTTCAGCCTCGGCAGCCACATGGTCTTTCCCGTCACGCCGTCCATCGGGATGTCACTGTCAAAACGGGAGTCGTACGGAGCCCGGCTCGGTACGGTCAGTGCTTTCAGTCTCATCGGCGGCATCATTGCCTTTGTCTTTGTCTTCATCGGCTTCAAATACCTGCACATCACCTATCAGGCCGCCTTTATCACCGCCTCGGTCTTCTATGTTATCGCGGCATGTATGATGGGACTGATGAAAAAGGGTAAAGCGGAGACGAGAAAAATCAAGTTCGTCTTCAGAAAACGGTATACGCTCTACTATATACTCGCCGTCATCAGCGGTGCCAGGAACCAGATTTTTTTGACATTCGCCCCGTGGGTGCTTATTAAGGTGTTTGACGTTGAGCCACAGACCTTTGCCATCCTGGGGATAGTCATCGCCGTCGTCAGCATCGGCACAAGGAAAATGATCGGCAGGTTCATAGACCATCGGGGCGAACGGTTCGTCCTGACTGCTGAGGCCGTTTTATTGTTTGCCATCTGCCTAGGGTATGCTTTTTCGGCCGATATCTTTTCAGACGGTGTCGCCGTGGTGATCATCGCGGGCTGCTATATCATTGACAATTCCATGGCCGCTGTCGAAATGGCCCGGTCTACATATGTCCGTAAAATCGCCCTTGACCTTTCCGACGTTACGCCGACCCTGTCCGCAGGCACAAGCCTGCAGCATGTCGCATCGATGGTAATCCCCGTTTTTGGCGGTCTCCTATGGGTAGCTGTCGGATATCAGGCCGTCTTTATGGCGGCCGCTGTCATCGCGCTTATAAACCTGATCCTGTCACGGAAAATTAAAATCGAGTTGGAACCGGCACAGCAGCCGTCTGATTAACTAAAGGAGGCAAATCAGTATGACTTTCCTCGAATTAGCCACAGCGCGATACTCGGTGCGGCAGTTTTCAAACGCTCCCGTTGAAAAGGAAATGCTGGACAAGATCCTGGAAGCGGGGCGCATCGCGCCGACAGCCTGCAACAATCAGCCGCAGCGCATCCTTGTGCTGCAAAGCCGGGAGGCGCTGGACAAGCTGAAAAACTGCACGCCGTGTCATTTTGACGCCCCTATGGCGCTTATTGTCTGCTATGACAAAACCGCCAGCTGGAAACGCCCCTTTGACCAAAAGGATCACGGCGATTTCGACGCGAGCATCATCTGCGCATCCATGGTGTTCGCAGCAGCGGAGCTGGGGCTCGGCACGACTTGGGTATGCTATTTTGACCCCGATGCCGTAATCAGGGAGTTTGCTCTGCCGGGAAATATTGTCCCGTCCAGTATCCTTCCGCTGGGTTACCCGGCCGACAACGCCGTTCCGGCTCCGCTGCACACCCAGAGGAAACCGATCGGCGAAACCGTCAGGATAATATGACAATCGCGACTGACTGACAATTGCAGTCAATTACAGGAGATATATATGGCAAAATTGCAGGACCAACTCGAGATCAAAGGCAATATCATAAAAAACCGCATCGTCATGGAGCCGATTTTTACCTTCTCTTATCATGGAGACGACGGGCATTTCTACGGCAGACAGCATGTGAACCATTATGAACAGCGGGCCAGGGGCGGCGCCGGGCTCATAATCGTCCAGGCGACCCAATGTGCCGGCGCGTGGGAGGGTTCGGGTCAGTGGACAGACGACGACAAAAACATCCTTAGGGAGATCGCCCGGAAATGCCATGAGCACGGCGCGGCCGCCATGATGCAGCTGGCCTGCGGCGATACGGACATCAACGCGCTGACGGCCGAAGCGGTCCGTGTTATGCAGAAGGATATGACATCAGCCGCCGTACATGCGTATGAGCTTGGTTACGACGGGGCCGAATACCACTTTGCCCACGGCTTCACCCTCTGCAAGTTCATCGATGCGAAATACAACAAGCGCACGGATGCGTTCGGCGGCAACGGCGAAAACCGGGCAAAGGTTCTCACCGGCATTCTGCCGGAAATCCGGGCGAGAACAGGCCCGAGCTTTATCATCGGCGTCCGCATGGGCGAATATCTGCCGGAAAGCAAAGACGGCTTCGAAATCGCCGGTATTTTTGAACGCGCCGGCGTTGATCTGCTTAATATCTCCTTCGGCATGACATTTCCGGTTGATCCTGTGCCGGAAGGGTTTATATGCAGCCCGATGGCGTACAGCGGCTGTCGAATGAAGCAGGCCGTCGAAAGCATACCGGTCATCGCGTGCGGCGCGCTCCGGACAGAGGAGCAGGTCCGCTTCCTGATCGAACATGACTATGTGGATATGGCGGGGATTGGAACAGCATTCCTCGCCGATCCCGCCTTTGCAGACCATATCATGAACGGCATACCAGCAAACCGATGCCACGGCTGCCAGCGCTGCCGATGGTTTGACGACCATACGAAATGTCCCGCATGTCAATAACAGGAATATCAGTTTTTTAGTGTCCATATTCCATCAGCTTTTTTGCAAGCTTCCGCGTATGATAACTGATAAGAGTGTCCGTGTTAGCAAAACGCTGTTTGGGCACATATATATGCTTTTTGGGGAGAACCGCATGAAGAATAATCTTATCCGATTAACCTCTTTTTTTCTCGCTCTAATCCTGCTTTCCGGTTTTGGTAACGCCTTTGCCGCCCGTACGGATTATGCCGATATTAAGGGGCATTGGGCCGAGAGTACTCTGCTCCGGGCACTGGATGACGGACTCATTGAAACAACGGGAGACAGCCTTAAGCCAAATGAACCAATGTCCGGTGCCGAGATCGTACATATCCTGTGCCGCGTTCTGTCAGCCAGTCGGACAGCCGACGTCTCTGCTGTCACCGACATTGCTGAGGATGACCCTTATTACACCGCAGTGTCACAAGCGGTCGCCCTGGGTCTGCTTGATCCGGGAATCAAGCCGCAGGATATCAGTAAGCCAGTCACGCGGGGGGAAGCCTTTGTTATACTGGCGGAAGCGTTTCAACTCATAGACGCAAAACCGGATACGTCTGTTCTG
>CAZJCH010000305.1:1230-3800 GCA_964544005.1 uncultured Papillibacter sp. | reverse complement strand
ACAATCTGCGCCGCAGCCTCGTGCCGATATTCACTTTCGCCGCGCTGGCCGCGGGAATGCTGGTGCATAATAACGATTTCCTGTGGGCGGCGGTCATCGCCGTTCTTTCGGCTGTATCGCATCTCATTATCTCGTCCGCGGCCGGCGTCTTCTCAAAAAAATGCGGCCGGGTGCGCTACCACTCGACAGTGCTCAGCGGGCTAAGCGGCCAGTTCCTTCAGACCGTCATCCGTCTCATTCTCCTCCCCTACGAAGCATTCGTCTGTCTCAGCGCCATACTCACGGCCTTATTCAGGATGTATATTTCACACAGGTATCTTCTGGCCTGGGTTACAGCCGCCGATTCCGAGAAAAAAACGAAAAACACCTTCCTGGCAGTCATGAAAAGACTATGGCCGGCTTGTCTCCTATCGGCCGCCATTGCCGTTTTGGCACCCTCATGGTCCGCAGCGGCAGTGGGCATCGTCTGGGCTCTGTCTCCCCTGCTCGTTATTTATCTGGGCCGCGACAGCCGGAAAAAAGAAAACCTGGAGCCGGAGGAGAGACTCCTCCTGTCGCGCTGCGCCGGTGATATCTGGCGGTATTTCGACGAGCTTCTGACCCGCGAGGACAATTATCTGCCGCCTGATAATTTTCAGGAGCAGCCATCTGTCGGCGTCGCGCACAGAACGTCGCCGACGAATATCGGGCTTGCTCTTTTATCCGCGCTGGCCGCGCTCGATCTGGGGCTGTGTCCGCGCGAGCGGGCTGTTCAGCTCATATCCAATCTTTTTGATACGATGCTGAAGCTGCCGAAATGGAACGGGCATCTGTACAACTGGTACGATACCCTAACGCTCCATGTCCTCCAGCCCGCATACGTATCGGCGGTCGACAGCGGCAACCTCGTGGGGTGTCTCATTGCCCTGCGCGAGGGCCTGTTGGAAATAGGTGAAAACGAGCTTGCATCCAAAGCCGACGCCATGCTTTCCGGCATGAGCTTTACGCCGCTGTTCGACGAGAAAAGGCAGCTTTTCTATATTGGTTTTGATATATCAAAAGGCGCGCCGACGGAGGGGTGGTACGATCTTCTGGCCTCCGAGGCACGTCAGACAAGCTATATTGCCATCGCTCGGGGCGATATCCCCCGGAAGCACTGGAGAAGGCTGGGGCGCTCCCTCGTGGCAAAGGACGGCTACAGAGGCATGGCCTCCTGGACGGGGACAATGTTTGAGTACATGATGCCGGAGCTCCTGCTGCCGTTTTATCACAATTCGCTCGTCTATGAGAGCCTTAAATTCTGTCTTTATGTTCAGAAAAAACGTGCCGAAGGGTATCCCTGGGGCATGTCTGAAAGCGCCTTCTATGCCTTTGACCATACGCTCAGCTACCGTTACAAGGCGCATGGCGTTCAGCGTTTGGCTTTAAAACGCGGAATGGGCCGCGAGGCCGTCGTCTCGCCATATTCAACGTTTCTCGCTCTGCTGGTTGACCAGAAAGCCGCTGTGCAGAATTTGCAGCGTCTTATAAAGCTCAACATGGAAGGCCGGTATGGGCTTTACGAGGCCGTTGATTTCACGCCGAACAGGCTCAGAAACAGCGATTTTGAGATAGTCCGAACGTTTATGGCGCATCATTTGGGGATGAGCCTTGTCGCCATTGACAATGTTTTAAAGACGGGCATCATGCAGCGGCGCTTTATGCGAAACCGAGAGATGGCTTCCTACGCCGAGCTTTTACAGGAGAAGGTCCCGGTGGGCGGGATTATCCTGCGTCAGCCGCCGCGCGACGTGCCGGAGAAGCCCGTCAGGCTCTCCTCGCAGAACTGGCATTTTGAAAGTTCAGTCATTGATTACAGGAACCCCCGCAGCACGCTTTTATGCAACGGCGCCTACAGCGTCGTCATGGCCGAAACTGGGCAGAGCAGCTCCGTCTGGAACGGCGTCACGCTGACAAGAACCTCCTTTGAGCCCTTGGGGACGGATGCCGGCATGTCGTTTTATTTAAATTGCGGCGGCGACCTGATGTCTCTGCTCCCCTCGCCCGTTTTCGACAGAAACGTCCGTTACGCCGCGCAACTAACAGGGGCCTATTGCCGTATTGACGCCAAAAGCGGCTCTGTCAGTTCCTCAGTCACCGTCAGCGTGCCCGAAAACGAAGCAGGCGAGCTGAGAACTGTTGAGATCATATCGTCCGTTGCACGCGAGGGCGAGCTCGTATGCTATTTCGAGCCTGTGCTGTCCCGTCTGTCCGATTACGAATCCCACCCTGCTTTTTCAAAGCTGTCCCTGGAGACGTCCGTTTACGACAGCTCTGTTATCGTCAAGCGCCGGCCGCGCGCGCGGGGGCGCGGGATCGCGCTGGCCTTTGATGCAAACTGCCCGTTTACGTTCGACACGTCGCGGGAAAAGGCTTTGGGCCGGGGCGGCATTTTTTCATTGCGGCACGCGCTTACTCGGGAAGCGGCGTCGTCGAGCGGTTCCGTGCTTGACCCCTGCGTGCTGGCCCGTGTGAAGGTGCATCTCGAGCCCGATATCCCCTTCAGGGTCAGCTTCACGCTGACAACGTCCTCAACGCCGCAGGCCGCTTCC
>CAZJCH010000305.1:0-1220 GCA_964544005.1 uncultured Papillibacter sp. | reverse complement strand
GCAAAAAGAATTCTCTCCGTTATCGGGCAGCCGGCTTATTCGCGGCTGGACGAAACAGCCCACCGGCTGAACCTCACACCGGAACAGCTGGATTCGGCGATGGCGCTGCTGCCGGGGCTGCTATACCCATCCCCCGACAGGATCCTTTCCGACACGCTTTCCGCATGTTTGGCACATGGCCAGGCAAGCCTCTGGAGCCTTGGCATCTCGGGTGATCTGCCGATCTTAACCGCGCTTGTTGAGGATGAAGATGATATCGCCTCTTCCTCGGCGCTTATACCAATGCATCAGCTCCTGTCTGAAAATGGCGTTGCCTTTGACCTCGTCTATCTTCTGAAGGGCGGCGGTGATTACCGCAGCACGCTGCGCGACAGCCTGATTTCCATTTTACGAACTGACGGCGTCGAAGGCCGCCTGAGCGGACGCGGCGGCATCCATCTGGCTGATTCGGCGTCTGAGGGCGCTGAAACGGTGCGTGCCGTTTCGTCCTGGACACTCAGGCCACAGGAGAGGCTGCCGCTGCCGGAACGCTCGGACAGCAGTCAGCCCGTATCGCGTCCGTTTTATTGCGCCTGCGCCGAGCGGGAATCGACGTATTGGTATAACGACGACAACAGCTTCAGCTTTGAAGCTTCCGGGTCCTTGCCTTACAATGCCTGGAGTCATATGCTGGCAAACGCGTCGTTCGGTTATCTGGCGACGGATGCCGGCACGGGCCATATGTGGCATTTAAACGCCAGAGAGAACAAAATCAATCACTGGCTGAACGACAGCCTCGCGACAATCGGTACCGAAAGGCTGGAGCTTCATAAAAGCGGTGCAAAATACACGCTTTTCGCTGCGGCCGACGACTGCCGGTGTACTGTTACCTACGGCTTCGGTTGGGCGCAATGGCAAAAAATTATCGACGGAAGGACCTTTACAACGAAAGCCTTCGTGCCGCCGGACCTGCCGGCGCGCGTCCTGATCGTCGAGACAAACGACCCTGAGGATTTCGAGGTCTCCTACTTCACCGACCTCGTCCTCTCGCCGAATACGGACGACAGCGTCTATGTCACGACGGAACACCGCGACAGGCTGATTTCGGCCAGGAACGCCTATAACACCGATTTCCCCGATACCGTCTTTACTCTGACGGCGTCGGTACCGGAAGCAGCGTTTACCTGTTCCAAGAGCAGCTGGCTGTCGGGGGTTTACGACGGGATGACGGGCACGGGCTT
>CAZJCH010000304.1:0-3800 GCA_964544005.1 uncultured Papillibacter sp. | reverse complement strand
ACTGTATACTATGAGGAAACGAAAACCCCTGTGACAAAAGACGTTCATGCTCCGAACTGTCCGGTTATCTTATTTTTTCGCCGGACAGCTTCATTCGCAGGACATATCAACGATAAATATTATGAAAGGTATTATGAAATCAAGTCTGTGGGGGAACAAAATGGATGACTATATCACAAAGCTGCCGATTACGAACGCGAAAGCTCAGGTCTGCGGCTACCACCTGGCATTAGGGCAAAACACAAGGAACCTACTTAATGAAACCGTAACCGGATTCAATGAATTCGGTCCAATACGACAATCGATGTTTTTTCAGACACTCGGCGAGTTATGCGACCACAACGTATCCTATATGGATTATTTTAAAGAGCTGGCGGCAATGACGGACAGGCTCCCGGCAAATCGGGATTTGGCTGAAGCGACGGTTATCGCCTTCAGAAAGGGTGCTGACATAGATGCCGGTGTTTGCATGAAGCTGAAATCCGGGGGGTTCCAGCTTGCCTTTGACTGTTCGTTTTTCGATGACGGCACTGCCGCCGAACTGGCGGACATCATGATCATCGATTTTCCGATGGTCAGTCTGACCGTCCAGACCAATTATATCAGCAAGTACAAAAACGAGGTGGCTTTTCTCGCCGACAGAATTGAAACATGGAGCGACTTCAAGGCTGCCAAGGATATGGGGTATACGCTTTTTAAGGGATACTATTTCCTGTGGCCTTCAGGCAACATACAACAGAAAGAAATCAAGGCGCTTGATGTGTGCCTGGTCGGCATTATCTCGGAGCTGGACCGGCCCGAACCGAACTTTAAAAATATCTCCGACATCATAGAGCATGACCTTGGCTTGTCGTATAAGCTCCTTAGGCTCGTCAATTCGGCTTATATGGCCCCGAAATACAGGATCAAGTCGATTTCGCATGCCCTCACATATCTGGGGACACGCGAGCTGCATCAGTGGATATCCATGCTGATGTTCAACGGTATCAAAAACGAAGAAAACTCCGAGCTCATCAGGATGTCTCTCATCAGGGGAAAGCTGATGACGCTCACCGCCCAGGAGCTTGAGCTGAGCCACAGCGGCTCCGAGCCCTTTTTTACCGGCCTGTTTTCTCTTATTGACGTTATCCTGAACAAGGATATCAGCGACCTGCTCGTCGGCCTGCCGATTTCTGAGGATGTAAAGATTGCACTCCGGGGGGAGGGCAACGAGCTCCAGTCCCTGCTCACTTTTCTGATAAGTTATGAACAGGCGGAGTGGGGTAAGCTCGAGGATAAATACCCGCTGAATAGAATAACGCCCCAGAGAATGGTCTCTCTTTACATCGAGGCGCATAAGTGGGCAAAGCTGGTCGATAACGGTTGATGCGTCCCTAATTTTGAAAGGAGCAGCATGCTTGTGAACACTCCTGATATACTGTGGCTCGGCAAGGAGCCTGTCATCGAAGACACGCAGATTGACCAGACAATAGAAACGGAAGTCCTCATTGCCGGGGGCGGCACGGGGGGCTTGACGGCAGCCGCGTCCGCCGCCGAGTTAGGCTTAAAAACGCTCCTTATAGAGATCAAAAGAAGCTTTACGCCGATGCGGAAGGAGATCGGCGCTGTCGGCTCACGGATCCAGAAGGCTGAGGGCGTCGACATTGATATCCAGGAGCTCGTGCGCCAGCAGGTCATGTATTCCTCCGCCTATATCGACCAGAAGCTCCCGCTCATCTGGGCCCGGGAGAGCGGCGGGATGATGGATTGGTATGAGAAGCTCGTCACCGCCCGGGGTGCGAAAATGTTCCTTCAGGGCGGCTATGCGTATGAGGTCAAACCCGGCGCTTATACGAAATTTCCGGCTGGGCATAATTCAGCCTGGCCAAAAGGCGTCGACGGTGTGAAGGTTATAACGGAACACGCTAAAGCAAACGGCGCGGAGTTCCGAATGCAGACAGGACTCGTCAAGCTCTTAAAAGACGGTCTCCGGGTCACGGGCGCTATTGTTAAAGATATGAAGACGGGTCAATACCTGCGCGTCAACGCATCCAGGGGCGTCATCGTGGCTACCGGCGGGTATGCCAATAATAAAACAATGCTGAAGGCGCTGCAGCCGGAGACGGCTCTGATGGCCGGTTTGACGATCAGCGAGGGTGCGACGAAGGGCGACGGTATCAAGGCGTGCCTCTGGGCTGGTGCTCGGATGGACGACCACCACACCTCGATCCTGTTTGACCGCTGTGCCATCATGCCGGACGAGACGCCCTCCACGCTTAAGAAGCCGGGGCACCCCACGGAATTCCTCGGGCAGCCTTTTTTAAAGGTGGACCTTAAAGGCCGCCGGTTCATCAACGAATCCATCCCGTACGATTTCATCATCCACCGGGCGGCAAGTCTGCCGGGACAGTGCTATTGCGTCATCTTTGACTCCGGGTACCGTGAGGATACAAAGCGTTTTGAGCTGGCCGGCTGCTCCCGTATGCATCCCTTCGACAACGGCGCGCCGTGCAGCCGCCCGCTGGAGGATAACATCGTCCTGCTGGACAGCATGGTCAGGGAGGGACGGTTCGTCAAAGCCGATACCATCGAGGAGCTCGCTGAAGGCCTCGGCCTGCCGGCCGATACGCTTGCCGCAACGGTGAAGCGTTACAACGCGCTTTATGATAAACAGTGCGACGAGGATTTCGGCAAGGAGCCCCACCGCCTGTCCGAGCTCAGAAAGCCCCCCTATTACGGTGCCCGCGCCTGTGCGTTCCTCCTCGGCACGCTGGGCGGCATCCGCATCGACGAGAACATGAACGCCCTTGATATGAACGGCGACCCCATTCCCGGCCTCTACGTCGTCGGCAACGACAGCGGCAGCTACTACGCCAACACCTACGTCAACCTCGTCACCGGCGGCTGCGCCGGGCGGAATATGACGTTTGCGAGAAGGGTGGCGAGGGTGATTGCAGAGAAACAGCTGTAGGGTGATCTGTTTTTTCGCATCTTAAAAGGCATTTGCCTGGAATAACCATATTGATACGTCAATTTTGAAAGCGCAGTTTAAACTGCGCTTTTTTCGTTCGGTGACCGGTTTATTGGACATCTGATGCGTTATTATGAAGATAACGGAGCTAACGGAAGGAAGTGTTTTTAATGAACTATAAAATCAGATATGCCGGCGGTCATGTAGAGGTACTGAACGAGCAGGGCGAATTTCTCTTCTCGGCTGACAATGAGTATGAGGCGCGGTGCGAGCTGCGTACAATCGAAGCCGCGTAAGCGCGGTACACTTTAAGGAGGTACATCATGAGAACAGTCAGCACGCAGCGTTATGAAACATGGGACGACGAGGTCCGGATAAACGATATTATCTATCTTCCGCAGCGCCCGATATACGAGCGCAAAAGAGCATACCGTCGCCGGCGGCGGAGTGCCGGCAGGTCCGACTTGTTCTGGAATGTCATTTTTACCGTGCTCTGCCTGTCGGTTCTTGTATGCTTGTTCCTGCATTGATATAATACTAATATCCCATTGAAAAAGGGATATTAGTATTATACGCATGTGTGCGCTCCGCGCACGCGCGCTGATATAAGGCCGTGGGCGTCAAGCGCCCACATGGCCAATTTATAAAAAATGACGGGATGTGACTTTATGCCGAAGTCCTCAAACCAGAAGCTCAAGCTCCTTTATCTGATGAGAATCCTGCAGGAGAAGACGGATGAAAACCATGCGCTGTCCGTGCCTGAGCTTATCGCGGAGCTGGGGCGCAACGATATCAAGGCCGAGCGGAAAAGCATCTACGACGATCTGGAGGCGCTCCGGTTTTTCGGGCT
>CAZJCH010000303.1:0-3806 GCA_964544005.1 uncultured Papillibacter sp. | reverse complement strand
TTCTGCTGTGCTGCAACAACATCTGCAACTGCATGATCAAGTGGTATGAAAACCTGTCGCTAGAGCTGGAGATCCCGCTGCTGCTCATCGATATTCCGCACCTGGATTCGTTCAAATGCGATGAGGATAGGATCAGGTATATCCGCGCCCAGTTTGACGACTGCATCAAAAAGCTTGAGGTACTGACGGGGAAGAAATGGGACGAGGCGCGCTTCAGGGAGGTCATGGCCAATTCGCAGCGCAGCTCAAGGGCATGGCTGAAGGCCGTCGACTACATGAAGTACACCCCGTCGCCGTTTTCCGGTTTTGACATCTTTAACAATATGGCCGTCGCCTGCGTCGCCAGAGGTACCCCGGAGGGCGCCGAGGCCTTCGAGCAGTTGGCGGAGGAATACGAAGAGAACGTTAAAAACGGCACCTCAACCTTTAAGGCGGAGGAAAAATACCGTGTCCTTTTTGAGGGCATCGCCTGCTGGGCGAACCTCAGCTATACCTTCAAGACATTGAAAAACCTCGGCGTCAATGTGACGGCGACTGTTTACGGCCCCGCCTTCAGTTTTCTTTACGATAATGTGAATGAGCTTATGGCCGCCTATTCCTATGTTCCCAACTGCAATGTGTTCGAGCGGGAACTGGAGCTGCGCGTCATCGATGCCATCAAAAACAAGGTGGACGGTGCTGTCTTTCATATGAACAGGAGCTGCAAGCACTGGAGCGCCACACTCTATGAGATGGAGCGCCAGCTCCGGGAACAGGCGCAAATCCCCACCGTCGTCTTTGACGGCGACCAGTCCGACCCGCGGGCCTTTTCCGAGGCGCAGTATCTGACGCGCATCGAGGCGCTTGTGGAAATCATGGCGGAGAACAAAAGGATAAAGGAGGCGGCGGGGAAATGAACAGAATCGATGAAATCCTGCATGACCTCAGGACAATAGCGAGAAACCCGAGGGCGCAGCTTGATAAGTACATTGCCGAAGGGAAAGAGGCCGTCGGCTGCATGACGTATTTTTGCCCCGAGGAGCTTGCTTACGCGGGCGGGATGATTCCCTTTGGCTTGTGGGGCGCGGAGCTCCAAGCGTCCGGCGCCAAACGATACTTACCCGCCTTTATCTGCTCCGTGCTGCAGACGACGCTGGAGCTCGGCATCCGGGGCGAATACGACCGGCTGAGTGCCGTTATGATCCCGATATTATGCGACAGTCTTAAGGGTATGGACGGCAACTGGCGGTACGGCGTCCCCAACGTACCCGTTATTCCCGTCGCCCATGCCCAGAACAGGAATACGGAAGCGGGCATCGCGTTCACCGCTTCCCAGTACAGGAAGATCAAAGGCCAACTGGAGGCTTTGTCGGGCACGCAGATCACCGATACGGCGATCGCGGACGCCATCCGTGTCTATAACGACCGTCGCGCCGCCATGCGCCGGTTTATCGAGGTTTCCTGCAGCCGTCCCGGTTTGCTTATGCCGTCGGACAGGAGCGCCGTTTTCAAAAGCAGTTATTTCATGGACGTTAAAGAGCATATGGTAAAGGTGTCTGAGCTCACTGAGCTGATGGTGAATGCGCCGGTGCCCGCCTTCAAAGGTGTTAAGCTCGTCACCAGCGGCATCATGGCGGACCACTCCGGTCTCCTGAAAATCCTTGACGACTGCGGCGTTGCCGTCGTCGACGATGAGGTGACGCACGAATCCCTCCGCTTCCGCGCTGATGTTCCAATGACAGCAGACCCGATCATCGGCATGGCACAGCAAATGAGCAGTATTGAAGGCTGCTCCGTTCTGTTTGATCCCGGTAAAAACCGCGGAATCATGCTCGTTGATCTCGCCCGTAAAAGCAAAGCCGACGGTGTTCTGCTCGTCCAGACGAAGTTCTGCGACCCGGAGGAGTACGATTACGTGCCTTTGAAGCGTATGCTGGACGCGGCCGGCGTCCCGAGCCTGCAGGTCGAGACAGATCAGCAGACCGTCAATTACGAGCAGGCCAGGACGGCAATCGAGACATTCTGCGAGATCCTGAAATCCTGAACCCCGGAAAAGAAAGGAGCCAGACTTCGTGAAAGTTGTGGTTATGGTCAATAAAGCAAACTTCGAGCGTTATGCCGCACCTCGTGCCATACCGGCAGATTGGGAGCTTATCCATGTCGGTAACGGCGTACCCAACGAGGACAGGATTATTGCGACGAACGCCGATGTTATACTGGCCGACCCCATGTGTCCCGTTTCAGAGCGGGTCATTACAGGAATGCGGAATCTCAAGCTTATTCAGTCACACGGTGTCGGCTATAACTTCTTTAATCTGGAAGCGGCTAAAAAGGCAGGTGTGTTCGTTGCCAACTGTGCTGGCGCAAACGCTTCGGCGGTGGCGGAACAGGCAATACTGCTGATGCTGGCGCTGCTGCGCAACTTCAAGGAGAACGATGAACTGGTTTTTGCCGCCAGACAGATTGAGGCAAAAACCCGATGCTTCGAAGACGGCCTTATGGAGCTCGGAGACTGCCATGTGGGCATCGTTGGCATGGGCGCCATCGGCCGCGAAACAGCAAAGCACTTGCAGGCGTTTGGCAGCCGCGTCTCCTACTATGGCCGCCGTCCTGCGGAAAACTGTCATTTTCCCCTCCTGCCCTTGGAGGAGCTTTACGCATCCTGTGACATTATATCGCTCCATGTCCCTGTTACCCCTGAAACGATCAAAATGATTGACAATAAGGCGATCAACATGATGAAACGGGGTGCACTGCTCATCAATACGGCAAGAGGAGAGGTTGTGGATCAGGAGGCCGTAAGCCGCGCCCTGCTGGACGGCCGGCTGGGCGGCGCGGGTCTTGATACCTTTGCGCCCGAACCTGTCACTCCTGACAATCCATTTTTATCGCTGCCGAAAGAAATCCGAAGCAGGCTGGCGCTGTCTCCTCACATCGGCGGTATTACGGCGGGCAGTTTTCACCGATATTATGCGATCGTTTGGGAGAATATCAAAATGATCAGTGAAGGACGCCGTCCGAGTCATGTCGTTAACGGGCTTTAACCGTTGATGCTCTTATTGTCCGGTTATGAGCGCATAGAATAAATCAATTTTGCTTGACGATACCAACACCGGGTTCACAAATCTCGCTGCGCGACTGCTGGAAATCTTCCCGGAAGAGCGGGATAACTTTTAAGGAGGACTGAGTCATGATCGATACAAAGCATCAAATCCGTTTCAATCCAGAAAACTGCGTCGGCTGCAAACTTTGCTACAAAGCCTGTTTCGTGGATGTTATACGGTGGGACGAGGAAAAGAAGAAGCCGGTTTTCAAATATGTTGAGGACTGCGAGCATTGCTTCTACTGCGAGGCCATGTGCAAAAAGGGCTGCATCGAGGTTGTTCCGAGCTACGAGAGCGAAAAGCTTTTGCAGACTTTCGACCGTTATCTTTAAGGGGGAAAGATAAATGGAAACAAAATACGGACGCGAAAACCTGACCACAGACGTACTGATCATCGGCGGCGGAATTGCAGGGCTGACAGCCGCTGTCGCAATTAAGGAAGAGAATCCAAACCTCAGCGTTCTGATTTTTGAAAAGCAGACGTGCGGATATTCCGGCAAGGCCAATAAGGGCGGCGGCGTTCTGCAATATTTCGACATGGGGCGCGTGAAGCCGGAAGAATTCGCGGCGTATCATGCCAATACCATCGGCTGCTTTTTAGGCGACCAGGAGCTCATGGTCAAGTATGTCTCCATGAACAATTTGATGTTTGACAAGCTGGTCGAGTGGGGTGCCCGCGTACCGAAGCGCGAGGACGGCAGCTACGCCGTTGTTCCCACCGGA
>CAZJCH010000302.1:915-3837 GCA_964544005.1 uncultured Papillibacter sp. | reverse complement strand
GGGGTCGAAGCCGCTGCCCAAAAGCGCCGTAATACCGGCTTTCTCGAAGCGCTCCCGGTAGGCCCACTGCCATTTGTACTCGAATTTCGCCGTGTCCAGCGGTTCATAGTTGGCCGTGTCCACATAATTTGTTTTAGTAGCCAGGCACGCCTCCATGATCGTCAGGTCCTGGTACGGCAGCGCCAGATTCAAAACCACGTCGGGCTTGAATTCACTGATCAGCGAAATGAGGTCCATGACGTTATCGGCGTCGACCTTGGCCGTATGAATTTTTGTTTTACCGCCGTAAAGCTCTTTTTTATCGAGCTTCTTTTTTAAATTGTCACATTTACTCACTGTGCGGCTGGCAATCATAATCTCATCAAAAACAGCGCTGTTCTGGCAGCATTTGTGGATAGCGACGCTTGCCACGCCGCCGCAGCCGATGATGAGCGCTTTTCCCATTTCAATACCTCCATTTACCGCGAAAGCGGTTGTGCATATTTTTCCGAAGCAACGGCGAACACAGTTCACCGCTACGACAGGGGTTCTGCTTTAGAGAGAGAGCAAGAGTTCCCGCAAGACCTTGCAGGCGGTTGCTGTTGAAACGCCGCTCTGGTCGTAGACGGGCGACAGCTCGACCAGGTCACAGCCAACAACATTTAAAGCACACACGTCCTTGATCGCGCCAATGAGTTCGAGAAAACTGACGCCGCCCGCTTCCGGCGTACCGGTGCCGGGGAAGGCCGACGGGTCGAGGACATCCAGATCAATGGTGAGATAGACCGGTTTGTCTTTAACTTTTTTCACAGCATCGGGCAAGCCGCCGAAATCAAACTTTTGCATCACCGTATGCGTTGAGGCGAACTCAAACTCGCTTCTATCGCCGGAGCGGATGCCAAATTGAAAAATCCGCCCGTCACCCAGTAAATCGTGGCAGCGCCTCATAACGGATGCGTGGGAGAGCACCGCGCCGAGGTAATCGCCGCGAAGATCGGCGTGGGCGTCGAAGTGGATAATGTTTACGTCGGGATGCTTTTTAAAGACTGCCTGAAAAGCGCCCAGTGTGACGAGATGCTCGCCGCCGAGCATGACGGGAAGTTTATCGTCATTAAGAATTTCCGCCGTATAAGCTTCGATCTGCTGAAGAGCTTTTAAATTGTCGCCGATACAGAGTTCCAGCTCCCCGCCGTCAAAAACGGCGATATCACACAAGTCACTATCCAGATAAGGACTGTACGTCTCGAGACCGAAGGACTCAGAACGCATGGCGCGGCTGGCGAAGCGCGTTCCGGGACGAAATGATGTCGTCGAATCAAACGGCGCGCCGAAAACGACGATGGCGGCCTCCTCGTATTCTTTGTCGCAGCCCAAAAAGGTCTCTATGTTTCTATTCAACATCGCGCAGCAGCTCCCATACATAATTCGGCAGCGCGAAAGCGCCGGCATGCAGCTTCGTATTATAGTAATTTGTCTTTATCAGCAAATCATTCCAGTAATTTTCGTGCAGGTCGCCGATGGGGTGGTAGCGCTTCGACGCGAAGCCGAAGAGCCAGTGGCCGGAGGGGTAGGTGGGGATATGCGCCTGATAGACGCGGCTGATGGGAAAGCATCGGACAATGCGCTTGTGGGCACGCTGCATGGCGATGGCGTCGTTTTCGTAAAACGGGCTCTCGTGCTGGTTGACCATGATGCCGTCTTCCCTGAGCGCCTTGAAGCAGTTGCCGTAGAACTCCTTTGTAAACAGGCCCTCGCCCGGTCCGAAGGGGTCGGTGGAGTCGACAATAATAAGGTCATATTGATCCTCGACGCTCCTGATATACTTGAGCCCGTCTTGAATCAAAACACGGACTCTGGGATCATTAAAGCCGCAGGCTGTCTGGGGGAGAAATTCCTTGCACACGCTGATGACCTGCTCGTCGATTTCGACGAGGTCGATGGTCTTGATTGTCCCGTACCGGGACAGCTCGCGCGCCACGCCGCCGTCCCCGGCACCGATGACGAGCACGTTTTCGATCTTCGGATTGACGGCCATGGCCGGGTGAACGATCATTTCGTGGTAGATAAACTCGTCCTTCTCCGTGAGCATCATGAAGCCGTCCAGCGTGAGGAAGCGGCCGAAATCTATGGACTCAAACACGTCGATCCGCTGAAACGGGCTTTGCGCCGAAAAAAGCTGTTTATCCGTACGGATGGAGAACTGCACGTTTTTTGTGTGCCGTTCGGAAAACCATAATTCCATAGGAACCTCCTTCAATTTTGCCATGGCCGAAGGCGGAGAGAAGCTGCCTCGTGTGCATATGGTGCGCTACTTGCCTGTTATGACATTCAGCCGATTGACGCTCAGGTCTTCCGTACCTGTCAGGAAGCAGCCCTTTTCCTTGGCGTAAATGATATAGTCGATAATTTCTTTTGTGACCTGCTCTCCCGGTGACAGGATGGGTATACCGGGCGGGTAGCTCATGACGTTCTCGGCACAGACGCAGCCGAGGCTCTCCCGGAGCGGGACGGACACCTTTTCGGCGAAAAACGCTGTCTGCGGCGTCATGACAACCTTCGGAGAAATATATTCATATTCCAGCATACCGGTGCGGTCCTTTTTGTAAAGGCGCCGGATATCGGAGAGCGCGCTGACGAGGCGCTCGATGTTTTTATCTGTGTCCCCGACGGAAATATAGGCAAGGAAATTGCCGAGGTCCCCAAATTCCACCTGTATGTCGTACTCGTCCCTAAGTATATCATAGACCTCGATGCCTGCAAGTCCCAAGCCCAGCGTGTTGACGGAGAGCTTCGTCGTATCAAAGTCAAAAACCGTATCGCCGTTGACAAGCTCTTTTGAGTAGGCGTCATAATCGCCGATCCTGTTGATTTCGTCCCTGGCGTACTGCGCCATGCCGTTGACCTTTTCAAAAATATTCTTGCCGTTGAGCACGAGGTTTTTTC
>CAZJCH010000302.1:0-905 GCA_964544005.1 uncultured Papillibacter sp. | reverse complement strand
GAGATATCCAAGCTCGACAGCAGGAGGTACGACCCGCTCGTCGTCTGTGTGAGGCCTATGGTCTGGCGGACATAGTCGGCGTTGACGCCGGGGCCTGACAGCAAGAGGGAGCTCTGTGTCAGCGAGCCGCCGGACTTGTGCATGCTGACGCAGGCCATATCGGCCCCGGCGGCCATGGCCGACACCGGCAGTTCGTCGCAGAAATAAAAGTGGGTGCCGTGAGCCTCGTCGACGAGGACCTTCATCCCGTATTGATGCGCCGTCTCCGTGATTCTTTTCACATCGGAGCAGATGCCGTAATATGTGGGGTTGTTTAAAAAGACGGCTTTAGCGTCGGGATTTGCCTTGATTGCTTTAACGACGTCGTTAACGGACATGCCCAGGGAGATCCCAAGCTGACGGTCGATTTGCGGATTGATATAAACGGGCGTCGCGCCGCTGAGGATAAGCGCGTTGATGGCGCTGATATGCACATTTCGGGGGAGAATGATTTTATCGCCTTTTTTGCAGGATGCCAGGATCATCGCCTGGACGCCGGACGTCGTGCCGCCCACCATAAAAAAAGCGTGTGCCGCACCGAAGGCCGCGGCGGCCAGCGCCTCGGCGTCCTTGATGACGGAGACGGGGTGGCTGAGATTGTCCAGCGGCTTCATGGAGTTAACATCGACGCTCATGCACTTTTCCCCGAGAAAAGCCGTCAGCTCCGGGTTGCCGCGGCCTCGCTTGTGGCCGGGCACGTCAAACGGCACGATGCGTGTGTTTTTAACGGCATTCAAAGCTTCAAGGATCGGGATTCTGTTTTGGTCAAGCGTTTTATCCAACAATATCTCCTTCGTACACATTCATGGCACTGAAGATTTCGATCATTTCCCCAGGAAATGACTAGTAGACATTCATCGCGCTGA
>CAZJCH010000301.1:0-3847 GCA_964544005.1 uncultured Papillibacter sp. | reverse complement strand
TCATGGTATTCCGTTTTGTTTTCTTTGCAGGTCAGATACTCCGCATAGGCCTTTTCCAGCTCTGAGCTGATGTCATAATATAGGCCCTGCGCTTCATAGTAGGCGCTGACGGCCTGTTGGGCGGCTTTACTCAAATCATCGTAGCTCTCCCCGCCGGCATAAACATTTTCAGGGCCGGTGGGGTCGTGAAGAGTCAGGAGCTCCGTTCCGTCCGAAAGCTTATAGAAGGCCATGCCGATATACTCTCTCCGCCACAGGTCAGCGTACGCGCCATCGGAGAAGGTGATAACCTTTTCCTCATCAAGCACCCAGGCTTCTTCCACATGCCGGAGTCCGTCGGAGCAGCCGGCCAGCAGAGCAAGGCACCAGATCAGAATAAGTGCGGACAGTTGCTTCATTTTCATAAATAACCCCTACTTTTTCAAGTCAACTATACTTATGGAAATAGAGCCGCGAATATGAAAGCGGCGTTAAATGCCGGGATCTGGATTTGTATGATTCGACAACAGTCCGGCAGGCTTTTTGAGCATTCTGTAAAATAATGTCTGCCGGAGCGGAAATCTGTTTTAATTGGGCGCCGCATATAGTAACATGGCTCTTATAATTCATGAGGGAGTTGGCGGTTTTGCTCGATAAGATCAAGGCGCGGCGCGGGAAAATTCTGTTGTTTTTGATCCTGCTTTTAGCGGCGTTTCTCACCTGCTGGAAGATGTGGGAGGCGGGTAACGGGAACCAGTATTATACGGCGGCCGTCAAGAGCATGCTGTCGGGCTGGCATAACTTTTTTTATGTCTCGTATGACCAGGGCGGCTTTATTTCCGTGGACAAGCCCCCGCTGGGGCTTTGGCTGCAGTGTCTGTTTGCGCTGATATTCGGCGTACACGGCTGGAGTGTCATCCTGCCGTCGGTACTCTGTGCCCTGGGCTCCGTCGCCGTCGTCTATTGTCTCGTCAAAAAGCACTGGAGCGAGAATACGGCGCTGCTGGCCTGCTTGTTTCTGGCGCTGACGCCGATCTTTGCCGCCGTCAGCCGGACGAACAATCTGGACGCACCTCTCGTCTTCGTCTGCCTGCTGGCCGTCCGGTTTCTCCTGAAGGCCGCGGAAAAGGGGAGCTTAAAGCATATTATCATCACAATGATTATTCTCGGTCTCGGGTTCAATATCAAAATGCTGCAGGCGTTTATGTTCCTGCCGGCGATTTACCTTGTCTATTTCTTCACGGCGGAGACGAAGTGGCGTAAACGCGTCGTCCATCTCGTCATCGCTACCGCCGTGCTGCTCGTCGTCAGCCTGTCCTGGTGCGTGATCGTCGACCTGACGCCGGCGGCAAACCGGCCGTTTGTCGGCAGCAGCAGCACCAACTCCACGCTGGAGCTGGCTGTCGGGTACAACGGCCTTTTACGGGCGCTGCCCGTCCCAAAGGAGACGATGGCGGATATCTCCGGCGCGATCAGCCAGGTGCCCAACGAGGGCGCCGAGGCCGGTATTCTGCGGTTTTTCAATAAGGAGATGGCCGGCCAGGCCAGCTGGCTGCTGGTGATGGCTGTCTTCGGCCTTATTGCGCTGCTCATGAGGGTCTTTCAAAAAGACAAATCAGAACGGAAGAAAAACGTCAGGCAACTGCTTTTGTGGGGCGGCATCTTCATCCCGATGTACGTCTATTTCTCCATCTCCGGGCATATCCACCGGTATTACCTCATCATGTTCGCGCCGTGCCTCGCGGTCCTCTCGGCGATTAGCGTCACAGAGTTTGAACGGAGATTCAAAATATACAAAACCGGCATATGCATATGGCAGAACCTCCTGCTGCCGCTCGCGTTTGCTGCGACGGCCGCTGCGCAGGTGTTTATCCTGAAAACGTACGCTGTTAAGTATTCCAAGGTGCTTGTACCAATCATTCTTATTGGTGCCGGGCTTGCCGTGCTTATCTTCATTACCGTTAAAATATTGAAAAAAGAAAGTAAAGCCCTGACGGGTATCGCGCTGGCGCTGGGCCTTATCGGCCTCCTGGCCGCGCCGGCGTACTGGGCGTATACGCCGATCCGGTACGGCACGAACGTCATTACACCCTACGCCGGGCCGCCGGCCGTCTCCAAGCCGTATGAGGACCCTGAAACGGGCATCACCCAATATGAATGGGGCAAAAAATGGTACGCGGGCCGGGACCTGACCGGGGAGCTCATTTCGGTGGATATGGTCAAATACATCAAAGACAATGACAACGGATCGCACTGGCAGCTAGCCGTCCCCAGCATCATGTTCGCCACGCCGCTGATTCTCAGCGACGACGTGACCGTCATGCCGCTGGGCGGTTTTATCGGGACGGATAAATCAATCAACCTCGAGAACTTCAAGAAGCTCGTGGAGAGCGGCGAGCTCCAGTATTTCCTCATCATGCCGACGGAGCAGACCCCGATCAATCAATGGGTCATGTCAAACGGCCGATGGGTGGACCCGGTACAGTACTCGAAAAACCCGAGGATGGAGTTTTTCATGCTGTACGAGCTGTCGGGGCTAAAGGGGTAGGCAACGGGCGGCCCAGGTGGGCCGCCCGTATGTTTTATTCAGCGGAAGCGCCGAGGAAGATGTAGGTGACGGCGCCGTCTTCAATGGCGAAGCCGATGCCGCCATAGACGGAGCCGGCGGTAATCCACGTATCCGTGTCCTCGTTGATTTCCGGGTCGATTTCGTCCTTATAAGCGCTCAGCACATCGTCCTTGGGGGTGCCGATGGCGATGCCGCGCGCCGTTGCGAGCGTGCAGGGTGCTGTGGCGCTGACGGAGAAGACAAACGCTTCGGTGTCGTCGGGCAGCTGCGCCATGCCGATGTCGAGACCTTTTGACGGGTAGCTCCAGACCGAGTGGCTGAGCCCGTCCGCACCCCAGATTTCCGTCTCGGACCTTGACTCGGGTTCGTCCAACAGGTAAATAAGCTCGCTCTCGGTCAGCCGGAGCTTAATCAGGCCGAGACAATCGGTTTCCAGAAGGGAGAAGCCCAGCGCGGAGTAATCCTTGCCGTCGTCAGCTTCCTGATTGGGGGAGGGCGTTGACGGGGTGTCAGGAGAGGGTTCGGACACGGGCGTTGACGACGGTTCTGCGCTCGCTGCGGCGGATGGATCCGCCGGGAGCTCGCCGGAGGAAGGCTCAACCGACGGCTTTGCGCCCTGGGCATCGGAAGGCGACGGTATGGCGTTGCCGGAAGCTGCCGGCTCGTCCGGATTCGCCGGCTTGCTCCCGGCACCGCAGCCCGATGTGAACATAGTCAGCGCCAGTATAATAACCAGCAGAGCATATCCGCTTTTTTTCATCAAAAAACTCACTTTCGAAGCTGTCTTTCTTTCTCTGCTCAATGGATCGCCACAAAGCGGCAGGCGACGCCGCCGGGGCTGTCTGTCCCGAAATGGACGGAGAGGCTGAGATCAGCGTTATAATAAACGTCGACTGTGCTGCCGTCACTGCCCGTATAGGAGCTATGCCAGGTAAAGCCGTTTTGCTGAAGGAGGATAACATAACCGTCCACGGCCTTTTCCTTGCCGACGGTCATATCGCTTTCCCGGTAGAAGTACGTTTTGACGCCGGTGACGGTGTCGGTGTCCGCTTTGTATATGGGCGTCCCTGTGTAGACGCCGTAATCGGGGACGGGGTAATAGCCCCTGTAATAGATCGTGGAGGACGAATTTGCGGCGACGATCGCGATCAGCGGCACGCAGCCCGTCCGGCTGAGCAGGGCTTCCTTGTTGATGGGAACGGCAAAGTTCAGCGCCTGCCCGTTTGTGACTGTCAGGCAGGTCAGGCCGACGACCTCGCCCTTTGTGTTGAGGACGGGCCCGCCGCCGCTGCCCATGGA
>CAZJCH010000300.1:1205-3854 GCA_964544005.1 uncultured Papillibacter sp. | reverse complement strand
CAGTTTCTGAAAAGCGTCATGTATACGTGCGTGTGGGCGTTAACGAGGCCCGGAATGAGCATCCTCCCTGAACCAGGAATCGTCTTGTCCGCCTTAAAGCCTTGAGGAACAGCGCCTACGGATGTAATCATGCCGTTTTCGACGGTGACAGAGCAAACTGCCGCACCCTCCGGTAAAACGGCAAGTATGTCCTTAATCAGTATATTCATAAACCCTCCCGATTGACGTACGGCTGCACTTTTTAACAAATATACCATTCCCCGCCGCTTATTACAACATCAAAGGCATGAAACGGCAGGTTAAACCTGATGCTTTTTTTGATCTCATGTCATAAGCAATTAAAACGAGGGCGACGCGCCATGATAAAAAAGCAAATGCATATCGCATTTGCTTTTTATGATAACGCCTTTGTATGCCGTTAAATAAACTGGGTTAAAAACCAGACAAGAGCGGTAATTCCGGCGCCGAAAGCGGCGAAGGCAGGTGCGGGGAGTTTCGTAATCAAGCTCTTCTTAAGATGGAAGCGGACATAATTGTCAGCCACCTGCTGCGCCTGCTTGATAAGCTCCTCACCCGTCACCCCTCCTGCGCGAAGCGCTTCTTCCTTCATTATGAAGATCGCTTCGTCAAAAAGATGAAGCTGGGGAGACTTGATGACGATGACACGACGGCAGACGCCTTTTACCACTTCGATCACACCCCTAGACGATTTGTTAAAATTTTGCCCGTTTAGGTGGTGGAATATACAGGAAACCCGGGAGATGGCCTTTACGTTCTTTCCTCGACAAATATGGCGATAACTGTCATGTCGTCCTCCGTACCGTTTTTCGCGATAGCCGTCTCGATGATTTCGTTTGCCAGCGCTCTCGGCTCAGCCCCTTCATATTTCGAAATTGCCTCGCAAAGCCATGCGTCGTCGAGCCCCGCTGTTACGCCGTCGCTGACGATGACGGCGGCTGAGCCGGGCTTGAGCTCCATTTTTAGCTGGTCGGGCGCGTCGTGGGGCGGCACGCCCAGGCCGGCCGCTAAGCTCCTGCCCTTGATACGGCGGACGGCACGCCCGTGCCTCAGATACGACGGGGCCGCCCCGTATTTGAACATGCGTGTTGTCCCGGTAAAGAGATTGATGCAGACAAGGTCCACTGTGGCGCAGCCTGTATCGTCTTCGTTTTTCAAAAGCATCAGGTCGTTGAGCATCCGGACGGCAGTCTCGGGTACGACGCCTGAACGTAGAAACCGCTCAAGAATCCGCACGGCGTCTCCGGCATACCGTGCAGCCTGGTCACCTGTGCCCATTCCGTCTGACAAAATAACGTACAGGACGCCTTCATCCGTCTTGAAATACGCACCCCTGTCGCCGCTTGGCTCCCTTTCACTTTTCTTCTTGCAGGAGATACCCACAAGCGCCGACATCGGTTCGGCTTCCAGCAGAAAAATCCTGTCGGTATCGGTTTCGTTATCGACGGCGCAAAGCCGGACGTTGAACACCGCTGAGAGCTTTTCCAGATAATCCGGAATATTTTTAAGCGCGTTGGAATTCGCGCCGAATACCTCCGCGTGCAGCCGGCCGCTGCGATCCCGGAATACGGCGGTTTCAGCCTGTATGTTCAGGCTTCGCAGATATTTTCTCAGCTTGTTTTCAAGCTCCGGCTCAAAGCTTGTCCCCGCCCCCAGCTCGTCCGATATACCGCTGAGGATCGCCGACATGTCGGAATACTGGTTAAAAGCGGCGCTCTGATTCTCCTTCAGCCGTTTCTTGTACTGCCGCCGATAAAGAATCGCCCTAAGCTCGTTATTAACTGCGGTTACAAATTCGGGCAGATTGACGCAGGTCTTTTGAAAATACTCGGGTAGGTCGGTTTCCATAAGATAGCCGCGCTCCAGCATGGCGGGCGTTGCATTGTTCATGGCGTCGACAGTTGTCTGGTACTCGAGATGCCAGCATTTTGCCGTTTTTGGACAGCTGAGGCATATGCTGTCGGCCGCCTTATCAAATACGGCTGCGACATCGCTGTCGTCGCTCCCGCTGCCGACGGCTGTTTTCACAGTCTCGAACAGGTCGCGAAAAGCCAGAGCCGTCTGGTCGACCCGTTTTTTTGTATACTCTCTTGATTTGATGACACCCTGCCCGGACCCTGTGCCTGGCAGCAGGACGGAGAGCTTCGCCATGAACGACGGCGGCAGGACCATGAAGACGACGGAGGCAATAAATACCTCGTACAAAATGGCCGGCACGCCGGCATTTCCGATGGAAACGGCCGCGACGATGGCGTCGACGAGGATATAGGAGACGGCAAATGCAAACCGGCTCTGTTTCGAAAAGATGCCTGAGATCATCCCCGCGAGACCGTAGGCCGTGCAAAAAATGGGTGCCGCGCCTGCGGCGGCGTCCATCGCCAAGCCCACGGAAATCCCCGTTGCACAGCCCATGCCGACACCACCCTTATAAGCAGCGAGAAAGATGATAAGCGTGGCCATCGTACGGCCGATCGAAATGATGCCGAAAATACTGATCTGGGCGAGGGATAGGAGCAGCGTCGATAGGAGTATCAGAATGCTGACCGTATGGATGATCTCCGTCCTGTGCTCCAGATTCAGCCGTCCGGACCACGGCGACAGTGCAATTTTGTAAAAGAAGGTGCAGCCGCC
>CAZJCH010000300.1:0-1195 GCA_964544005.1 uncultured Papillibacter sp. | reverse complement strand
GGCTCCAACCGGCGCTGACAGCCGTGACGAGCGTGATGCACGCCGTAATAAACGATGCGACAATTGGCATGAACCAGTTGCTGCGGTAGACTGCCGTATCACGGAAAACGACAGTCGAGGTACAGACGATGACCGAAATGCATACATATTTGATCGCCCAGAAAAACGAGCCTGAGAGGAAGTACCCCGCCATCGCGCCAAGCATGGACGCGATACAGCCGGAGGTTGAACCGGCCGCTGAGGTGAAACCGACGGCAAAGGGTGCAATTCCGCCGAATATCTTCGAACCGGCGAGAACAAAAGCGAGTGCGAATCGCACCGCCCACTCCGCTGCCTGTGTCCTGTCCGCCCCCCGGAGCTTAAAAGCCCCCCTTGCCGGAATTTCCGCCCTGATATCGGACAGCCGCTGACGTATTTGGTTCCCGATCATAAAAATCCCTCTCACTCAATGAATAAAACGCATCCGGTCGTCATAAAATAGTAATTTCATTGTAGAAGAGGACTTCTGAAAATACGGTCAAACCATGGCAGCCCCGCATGTAACATTGGGTCGGGAAATACTTGGAAATGCTGGATTTAATGAAGGTGTTGGCCTTTACGATGGTCATCCAGCGCGGCATTTATGGTTTACATAAAAGTATCTGCACAAATTAGTAAAGGGCGGCCGCGGCCGCCCCTATATGTTGTGGTTTAGAGGGTTTATACCATCAGCTCGCTGATGAGTTCTGCGAAGCGGGCGGGGTCGTCCAGGGAGAGGCCGGCGATGAGCTGGGATTGGCCGTAGAGGAGCTCGGCGTATTTTTTTGCCTTTTCCTTATCGGCTTCAATGGTGTCCTTCAGCGCTTTGAATACCGGGTGTCCGGCGTTCAGCTCAAGTACGCGCTCGGCTTTGATGGCTTCGTCCGGCCCGCCGCGCAGCGACGCGAAATAGCGTTCCATCTCCAGGGAGACACCGCCCTGGGTTGTCAGGCAGACGGGGTGGGATTTGAGCTTGTGGGAGAGCTTCGCCGCGGCGATCTTACCTTCCAGGCTGTCTTTGATGAAGTCAAGAATGTCTTTGTTCTCCGTTTCAAGCTTCTCGGTCTCTTTCTTCTCGTCCTCGGACTCCAAGCCCAGGTCGTCGTCGTTGACGGATCGAAATTCCTTGTCCTCATATTTCATGAGGGTGCGGACGACGAATTCGTCCACCTCCTCC
>CAZJCH010000299.1:0-3855 GCA_964544005.1 uncultured Papillibacter sp. | reverse complement strand
TTCTGACAGACAAGGAGGAGGTCGGCTCGGACGGCGTGTCCGGCATGCAGTCGGCTGTATTCGAGAACTTTATGGAGGACCTCTGTGACAGCCAGGGCGTAAAAGTACGCCATTGCTTTGAGAAATCCTTTTGCCTGTCCGCCGACGTCTGCAATGCTTTTGACCCCAATTTCCCCGATGTCTCCGAAAAACGCAACAGCGCGAAATTCAACTATGGTATGGGTATATTGAAATTTACGGGCGCCAGGGGCAAATCCGGCTCCTCCGACGCCTCGGCCGAGGTCGTAAGCAAGCTTCGGAAAACCTTCAATGACAACGGCGTCGTCTGGCAGATGACAGAGCTCGGCAAGGTCGATCAGGGTGGCGGCGGCACGATCGCCAAGTATATGGCGAACCGCAATATCGACACCATCGATGCGGGCGTGCCCGTCCTGTCGATGCATTCGCCGTACGAGCTCACCTCGAAGCTCGACTGTTATATGACGTACAAGGGGATCAAGGCGGTCTACAATGAGAAGTAGAATCGACGCATGGTTTGACTCGCATCGGGAGGCGCTCCTGCGTGACCTGGGGCGGCTCATCGCCGTCAAAAGCGTCAGGGGAGAAGCACTGCCCGGAAAACCGTACGGCGAAGGTCCCGCGGCGGCGTTATCCGAAGCGTCCGCCATACTTAACGAACTGGAATTTAATCCGGTTAATCATGACAACCATGTCGTCACGGCGGATTTAAACGGCACGGAACCGGAGCTTGGCATCCTGGCGCACCTGGACACCGTAGGCGTCGGCGACGGCTGGGCGTCAGACCCGTTTAAGCTGACCATACGGGAGGAGAAGGCATACGGCCGGGGCGTTATCGACAACAAGGGGCCGGCTGTCGCCGCCATGTACGCGCTCAAAGCGGCGCGCGAGCTTGTGCCGGAGCTCGGTAAAGGCTGCCGCCTCATTCTTGGCTCGGCGGAGGAAACAGGGCACGAGGACCTGACGCAGTATAGGGAAACGAACAAAATGCCGCCGAACGTCTTCACGCCGGACGCCAATTACCCGATCGTCAACCTGGAAAAGGGGCGGTTCGTCCCCACGTTCGGGGCGTCCTGGCCGGAGAGCAAAACACAGCCGCGCGTTGTATCCATTTCCGGCGGAACAACGGCCAATGTCGTCCCCAATTACGCCGAAGCCATCGTCGAGGGGCTGCCGTTGGCGTATCTCCAGTCGCTCTGCGTTGTGATGTCGTCTAAAATGGGCGTCAGGATATCGGCAGCTTATTATCACGACGCCATCAGAATCAAGTCAAACGGCAAGTCCGTCCACGCGATGTGCCCGGAGCTGGGTCAGAACGCCCAAACCGCACTTCTTGCGGTACTGGCGGAGCTGCCGCTTGCCGAAGGCCCCTGCCGGAAAGCCATCAAGGCGCTGCGTAAACTCTTCCCTTATGGCGATACGTCGGGCAAAGCTTTGGGAATTGAAATGACGGATGACGTCTCAGGTTCGCTGACGCTCAATTTCGGCATGCTGTCACTGAACGAAACCGGATTTACGGCCAATTTCGATTCGAGGACGCCGAAGTGCGCCATCGAGGAGAATCTGGATGCCGTCGCGATTGCGGCACTTACAAACGCGGGGTTTGAAATAAAGGACATCAATAAAACGCCCTGTCATCACACACCTGAGGACACCCCCTTCGTGCAGACGCTCCTGCGGATTTACGAGACATACACCGGCAATAAGGGAGAGTGCCTCGCCTTGGGCGGCCAGACCTATGTCCACGACATCGACGGCGGCGTCGCCTTCGGCCCCGAGATGCCCGGCCAGGATAACCGCCTCCACGGCGCGGATGAGTACATCGACATAAAGGAATTGATCTTGGGGGCGAAAATGTACACACAGGTTATTATTGAGATGTGTCAATAGAAAAAGAGGGCGAACCCATAGCTCATGAATAAACACGGGCAGCCATCATGATGCTGTCCGTGTTTGTTGATGTGACATATTCTATTGCATTGCCTTGTCAACGGCGGCGAGGAGGCGCTTTTCGATGACGGCGTTTGGAAGACGCGTTATTTTCGCGATCTGGCGGACGGAATACTTGTGAAGGCAGAAAAGCAAGACGATATATCTCTCCTCGAAGTCGAGACAGATGAGTATTTCCGAGAGCTGTCGAGGCTCGGAGTCGCATATCAGCTTTTCCGCAAGGTTTCCGGTGATGCCGCCTGCGGGGCATTCATACCGGCAACGGACGTTTTTCCCGCGAAGGTAAAGCTGCTGAAAACAGAGCTTTTGGAACATGGCGGCGTCGGTCGCGTCCCGTATACAGCCGCAGGCATCGGAAAAAGCGCTGACCGCCGTTTCTTCGGCCAGCGCCGTGTCACCGACGGTGTAAAGTGCAAGATTATAAAGCTGCTTCGCTGTGGCCCTATATAAGCATTCGATTTGATGCTGCGTTTCAGTGCCTTTTTTCATAACACAGTCCTTTTCGTTTCTGTCCCCTATATGAGATAACAACAAAAAAGGCAAAATGTAACATCAGAATTGTGAACATTTTTTGAACAAGCACATTATTTTGCGTTCAGTGTGTCCTCAAGAAGCCCGCTTTCCATTATTTCATCACCGCGCAAACAGGAATTTGCAGATGCATTGTTTCACCTCCGTCTGCAAACACTGAAAGCGAGGTGTTTGTATGGACGAGAATAAAATTGAAATAAAAACCGACGTGGATGAGAAGACAAAGGACAGCGAAGCCGATGCCGAAAAAGAACAGATCATCGGCGAATACCAACGCGCGCAGATCAAGGATATGGGTTCGACGACGACTAAGAGTGACAACGGCGTCATCCATTGCCTGACAATCGTCGGTCAGATCGAAGGGCATCAGATATTGCCGCAAGAGACGAAAAGCACAAAATACGAGCATGTTATGCCGCAATTGGCCGCCATCGAGGAATCCGAGGAGATTGAAGGCCTTTTGATCCTTCTCAACACTGTCGGCGGCGATATCGAGGCGGGTCTGGGTATCGCAGAGCTCATCGCCAGTATGAAAAAGCCCACAGTTTCGCTGGTGCTGGGCGGCGGGCATTCCATTGGAGTACCGCTGGCTGTTGCGGCAAAACGCTCCATCATCGCGCCGTCAGCGGCGATGACGATTCACCCCGTCCGGCTGACGGGCGTCGTCATCGGCGTACCCCAAACATATGCGTATTTCGGTCGCATCCAGGAACGGATCGTCCAGTTTGTCATAACGAACTCCAATATCAAGCGTGAACGGTTTATTGAAATGATGCTTCAAACAGGCGAGCTGGCCTCCGATGTGGGGACTGTCATATATGGCGAGGAAGCCGTCAAAAGCGGTCTCATTGACCAGCTCGGCGGCTTGTCCGACGCGCTCAGCTGGCTGCATCAGCAGATCGACGAGAATAGAAAGAAAAAAGCCGATGAAGCTCAAGAGGTTTTCGGTTCCTGACATTTAACTATGATTATCCATGACGCGGCGCACTGTTTTGCTCCCGGCAGCGGCCGAAGCAGAACAGTGCTTCATCTTCAGTAAAAAATCAGTATACATAAGAAACGCATAAAATGCTGGAAATCGTCTTGACAGTATGGTATGATATGGTGTTGTAATCAGTAGGCAGAGAATGCGTATATAGAAGTATAGTCACGTGACGATGTTTGCATTGGGGGGTGGGACAAGTATGTCGGTTTTTATGGCCATGCTGATGGGGCTTCTGAGGGGCGCCACACTATTTTTACCGATATCAAGTTCCGGGCACCAGTCCTTTATAGAAAAAATAACAGGGCTTGAATATCCTTCACACAACGGTTTGTTCGAGCTGCTTATGAATCTCAGTACACTGATTTCTATAA
>CAZJCH010000298.1:0-3861 GCA_964544005.1 uncultured Papillibacter sp. | reverse complement strand
CTTCAATGCTTTGAGCTCCGCCTTGCTGACGGCCTCGGCAGGCATGAATAAAGCGGTGCACAAATTTAAAACCAGGATACACGACAGCAGCCAGGCCAACAGCGACTTATTTCTTTTGGATAACATAAACATAGAAATCACCGTGTGTTACAAATTGTTACAATAATTTTATCGCGAATGGCGCAGATATGCAAGAGTTTATGTCATAATTCTTATATTTATATATCGAAGATATTGTGACATACAATATCACCCAGTTTTATTCGTAAACATTTTTTCTGAATTTTTACTAATTACCACTTTCCTCTTTGCGGAAAGTCTAGTAGAATAGATAGGAAATAGATATGAGCTACTGCTGTTAAGGTAAGGGAATGTGTGATGACGGATATCAAGGTTGAAAGAAATACTTACATGCCCGGGCTTGACGGACTCCGGGCTTTGGCCGTTTTTGCCGTCATCGCGTTTCATCTGAACCTGCCGTTTTTACCGGGCGGCTTTATGGGTGTAACGCTGTTTTTTGTGCTGTCTGGATATCTGATCACCGATCTGCTTCTTAACGAATGGGCGCGTAAAAGCACTATCGATTTCAAAAGCTTTTTTATCCGGCGCGGCAAAAGGCTCCTGCCGAGTATTTTATTTCTGCTGTTATGCCTGACGGCTTATGTGACGATCTTTCATCCCGAACTTATAAAGAGTCTGAAATCGGATATAATTCCGGCCGCTTTCTCCTTCAGCAACTGGTGGTATATTTTTCAGAAAATACCGTATTTCGAATCTTTTGCGTCGCCGTCTCTGTTTAATCACTTCTGGTCGCTTGCCGTGGAGGTGCAGTTTTATCTCATCTGGCCGTTTCTGCTCTATTTGCTGCAGCGGTTCGTCGGCAGAAAGTGGCTGAAAATCACGATAACGGCCTTAATTGCTGTCTTATCGGCCGTGTTGATGGCAGTATTGTACGAGCCCGGTGGCGACCCAAGCAGAATTTATTACGGCACCGATACCCGGGTTTTCTCCCTGCTCCTCGGCGCCTGCCTGGCCTTCATTTTTCCAAGCATAAAGCTTGCTGAGCTGACGAAGAAGAAACGCCTGCGGATGACATTCGATATCGCCGGCCTTGCGTCGCTGGCCGCGATATTGCTCATGACGCATTACATAACGCAATATGACGATTTCCTTTATTACGGCGGCATGGTCGTATTTTCTATTGCTTCTCTTGTGCTCATTGCCGCGGCCTCAAGCCCGTCGACGATCACCGGCAAAGCTTTCGGCGCTCTGCCGCTGAGGTTTATCGGGAAAATTTCTTACGGCGTATACCTTTGGCATTTCCCTGTCATTGTGATTACAAACACCTTGTTTCCCTCGAGCAACATCAATATTCTGCTTTGCGTTATCCAGGTGGCATCGTCAATTATTCTGGCAGCTTTATCATATTACCTTATTGAGATGCCGATCCGGAAGAACAAAATCATTGCTTCACTAAAAAAAGGCTCCTTCAAAGAGTTCTGCGCCACCTGCTTGCATTCCCACTGGCAGATCAAAACGGCAGCCCTGCTGGTGCTGGCTTTGATGCTGACCTCAGGCGTTGGCTTGGTAACGGCCCAGGCGCTGCCGGGTTCAGACGCCGCGGTATCCTCCCAGAATCTCGGCATGACACCGGAGGATGTTGCGTCCCCCTCACCGTCATTGCCAGGTCCTTCACCGTCGGCCGATATAACGCCTTCACAGGCGACTGATCCGTCGCCGGACATTTCGGCTTCACCGGATATATCGGCTTCACCGGATATATCGGCTTCACCGGACATTTCCACTTCGCCGGACGGCAGCCCTGACGTGACGCCCGGCGTCTCTTCGGAGCCCTCGGTCTCACCTCCGGAGGATATTGAACCGGCGATCATACCGAGCGGCCTGTGTATAACCGTCATCGGTGATTCCGTCGGCATCGACATGGCGCCGTATTTGAAAGAGTACTATCCCAAAATGGATATATATGCCGAAGTAGGCCGGCAGTTCTACCAGGCAAAAACGATCATTAAAGAACTGCTTCACAAAAACAGACTCAGCTCAACCGTCGTTATTGAGCTCGGCTCCAACGGCTCCTTCACGGATTCTCAAATGCACGCGCTCATCGAACAGATCGGAAGCGACAGGAAGATTGTGTTTATCAACACCCAGGTTCCCAGACCGTGGTGTGCCGGCGTCAACAACGCGCTTTCTAAAATCTCCTCCGAATATCCAAACACTATCGTTGCCGACTGGTACAGCGTCAGTCTGGATAAAAGCGAATACTTTTTTAAAGACGGCTATCATCCGAACAGCGTCGGTTCTCCGGTTATGGCAAAGGTCGTCGCTGAGGCGATTTATAACATCCACCCGTATCTTCCGTATATGCCCGTCAATTGACAAGCGATGGGGAGCTTCCCTAACGCGGCACTTTGAGGTTGAGCTATGAAACACATCAAAAAAACACTGTGCCTTTTTACAGTCATCAGCCTGCTGACCTCCGTTATTGTCACGTCAGCGTCGGCTATCCTGGTGATCGGGCTCGTCGGCAACAGGATATCATCATCCGGGTTCCCCAACAGGCTCAACGTCACAATTATCGGGGATTCGGTGACGGCGGGCGTGGCGCCGTATGTGAAGGAATACTTCCCCAATGCTTATATCGACGCCAAGGCGTGCCGCCAGTTCTCCGCGGCTGCCGGCATCCTCGGGCAATTGCAAAAGGACAACAAGCTGAACCCTATCGTTGTGATCCAGCTGGGCACGAACGGCACTGTCGAGGAATCGGATGTGTATAAGGTCATTGACCTGATCGGAGCCGACAGGAAGCTTGTCTTTGTCAGCTGCCGGGTGCCGAGATCGTGGTGTGAGGGCGACAACAAAACGTTTTTTAAAATAGCGGATGAATATGAAAACGTGATGATCGCGGACTGGTACGCCGCCAGCTATGATAAAGACAGCTACTTTTATAAAGACGGCTTTCATCCAAACATAAAAGGCTGCGAAGTTTTGGCCGAGGTTATTGCCGACGCGGTCGCCGAGATCCATGCGTACAAGCTGTATAAACCGTATCTCCTTGTTAGACCGTCACTGAAGTAAGCGCGCCCTTCGTCCGCTCCCGCAGGTGTTGCGCCGTACCTGCAATAACCGTTTCTTTTCGACGGAATCAGTCTGTTATAATAGCAGACAAGCATATGATCCCTGGGGTTCAGATGCCAAAAATGCTGCAAAGCAAGCCCGGAGATATTCCGGACGCAGCACAATTTGGAGGTCAGTTCATGAAATTGTCCAAGCATATTATTTTCAGTTTTCTTATTATCGCACTGATAATGACCGTTTTTATTACGCCGGCGGCGGCCGCTTCCGTTGAAGCGACACCGACGACGTCGACGGTACTCGTCAATGGTCAGGAAATGAGGTTCCAGGCTTATTTCATTAACGGCAACAATTATTTCAGGCTCCGCGACGTCGCTTTTGCGCTGACAGGTACGGACAAGCAGTTCCAGGCGGCATATGACGGCATCAATAACCAGGTCGTGATGACCTCACGTACGGTCTATGCGCCGATCGGGGACGAGCTGACCCTATCCACCCTGACGGCCAGCGTCGCCGCCGTGCCGACACAACAGGAAATATATCTCGACGGGACAAAGCTCAACCCGACGGCTTACCTCATCAACTGGACCAATTACATAAAGCTCCGGGACATCGCCGCCGCGATTGACTTCGGCGTCACATATATCGGAGAAACCGACACCATCGAGATCGACACCTCGGCCGTATATACGCCGGATAAGCCGGTACTCACCCTGCCCAGCGACCTGGACGTCACACTCATCGGCGATTCGATCGGCGTCGGGCTGG
>CAZJCH010000297.1:0-3871 GCA_964544005.1 uncultured Papillibacter sp. | reverse complement strand
TCCGGGGCATCTCGGGGTCGGCCAACAGCGGCCGGCACATGGCGACGAATTCTGCCTTGCCTGAAGAGATGATGTCTTCGGCGTCCCAGATGCTCATGATGGAGCCGACGGTGCAGACAAGCAGATTCGGGAAGACCTTTTTGATCTTCTCAGCCCAATGGACATTATAGTTCCTCGGCATCATCCAGTTCTGCCACCAGTAGCGCATATACTCGAACTCGCCGTGAAGGCCGGCGGAGACATGCAGAATATCAATCCTGTCCTTGAACATGTCGATATAGCGGAGCGTCTCCTCGTAATGCATGCCGTCCGGATGGATCTCGTCCGCCGAGACCCGGAATTCAATGACGAAATCCTCACCGCACAGGGCGCGGACTCTGTCGAGCACCTCGACGGTGAAGCGTGTCCTGTTTTCCAGGGAACCGCCGTATTCGTCCGTACGGAAGTTGTAGAGCGGGCTAGAAAACTGCGAGATCAGGTTGCCGTGGCCGCCGTGGATCATGCACATTTTAAAGCCGGCGCGTTTGCAGCGATACGCCGCCATGGCGTATTTTTCAACCGTTTCCCGTATCTTTTCTTTGGACATTTCAATGGTGGCCACGGGCTCCTGGCCGATCGATTGGGCGTAAAACCGTTCCCGATCGGAAATATAGGAGGAAGGAGCGTACGCCGGCTTGCCGGTTTTCTGCCGCATTGAATCTTTCCCGCCGTGGTTGATCTCCAGCGAAGGCTGACAGCCGTATCCGTGGCACATCTCCACAAAGCGCGTCAGGGGGAGAATGCAGTCGTCGGTCCCCAGATCCAGCTGACGTTCTTCGTCGCAGGATTCGCTGATATCGACAATTGAATTGCCGACGTGGATGATGCCGACGCCGCCCGCCGCAAAGGGCCTGAAAAAGTCGACAAACTCCTTCGTTACCTTCCAGTCCCGGCTGGCCAGGTTCGGCGACGGCGGCGCCATCTCCAGACGGTTTTTAAACTGCACGCCGCGGATGCGGATCGGCTCGAAAACATGCGGATAATTTGATCCCATGAGCCCTGCTCCCTTCGTTTTTTCCTTATTATAGCACATAAGAATTTTTGTATACAACAGGACGGGAGCCGAATTTCTTCAGGCTCCCAATATGCTCTGCAGTTTTTCCAGCTTTTCGTGGGTCATCAGGGCGTCTTTTTCGGTGCCCTTGAGCTTAATGAGATAGGTCCAGCGGCCGTAGGGATAGACCTTGGTAACGGCGTTGACGTTGATGATGTAGGCTCTGTGACAGCGGAAAAACGTGGTCTCGTCGAGCTTGCGGGCGATATCGTTCAGCGATTCGCTTGTAGTGTAGGTCGTGTCGGGTGTGACGATATAGGTAGCCTTTCCTTCAACGTAAATGAGGAGAATCTCTTTGACGGGGACGAAGCTGATGGCGTCTTTGTTCTTGATCATCAGCACCGGGGCGGGGAAGGTTTTTTTTAAACGGTCTTTCTGAAGCCTTCGGAGGGTCTGGCGGACTCTGTCCGTTTTAAACGGCTTGACAAGATAGTCAAAGGCGTAGAACTCAAAGGCGTCCGTCATGTATTCGCTGTGCGCGGTGGCGAAGACAAGCGCGCAGTCGGGTAACAGCGCCCTGATCTGTCCGGCTGCCTCCACACCGGTAATACCTGGCATTTCCACATCCATAAAGACAACATCGGGTTTGAGGTCAGCGCAGCGGCGGACCGCTTCCCCGCCGTCCGCCGCTTCTCCTATTAATTCAGTACCCTCGGTGCTTTCAACAATGTTCCGCAGCACCAGTCTCATACCCGCGTCATCGTCGGCAATGAAAACCTTCAGCTTCATCTGCCGCGCCGTCTTTTCGATACGGGAGGGCCCAAAACCTCAGAGTATATAAACCCAAGCTTCGCTGATGACGCGTTGAGTCTGATGCCTTTGACCGCATCGGCCTTATTCTTCTTCTCCGCGGGCTTCATGCCGTCGGCTTTTTTTGGGGGCATTCGCGACACCTCCGTTATGTTGTCGGGGTTCCTTTATCGTCTGCTTCGGCGATGGAATTTCTCATGTGCGTATCGGAGATCACATTTTGCATGTTATAGTAATCCATCACGCCCAGCTTGCCTTCCCTAAGCGCCGCCGCCATGGCCTTCGGGACCTCGGCTTCTGCTTCCACAACCTTGGCGCGCATCTCCTGGACATGGGCCTTCATCTCCTGCTCAACGGCGACGGCCATGGCGCGCCGCTCCTCCGCCTTCGCCTGGGCGATGCGCTTGTCTGCCTCCGCCTGATCCGTCTGCAGCTGAGCGCCGACATTCCGGCCGACGTCCACGTCGGCGATATCGATCGAGAGAATCTCAAAAGCCGTACCTGCTTCAAGCCCCTTCGACAGAACGGTTTTCGATATCCTGTCGGGATTCTCAAGAACCTCCTTATGGCTCGCCGCACTGCCGATGGTGGTGACGACGCCTTCTCCCACGCGGGCGATGACGGTCTGTTCGCCGGCGCCGCCCACCAGCCGGTCGATATTGGCACGGACGGTCACCTTGGCCTTGGCCTTCAACTCGATGCCGTCCTTTGCGATCGCGGCGACGATCGGCGTTTCAATGACCTTGGGATTGACGCTCATCTGAACCGCTTCCAGGACGTCGCGCCCCGCCAGGTCAATTGCGGCTGCGCGCTCGAATTCAAGCGCGATGTCGGCTCTCTGGGCGGCTATGAGCGAGTTCACAACTCTATCGACATTGCCGCCGGCCAGGTAATGGGCCTCAAGCTTGTTGATTGAGATGTCAAGGCCGGCTTTGACGGCTTTGATCAGGGGGTTCACGATCCGTGCCGGAACGACGCGGCGGAGCCTCATGCCCACAAGCGTCAGTATTCCGACTCTGACATTGGCAGCCAGGGCGCTGATCCAGAGCGCAACCGGAACAAAGGTGAAAAACAGCCAGAGAAACAAGAATGCTGCTGCGATGATGATAGTCAATGACCAGATCGGCATAATAATGATACCTCCCAAAAGATTTATATTACTGACCTACTTCTATTTTCTTTTTCGCTGCTCTGACGACAATGCGGTTGCCTTCCACCTCGACGACCTCCACAGGCGTATCCTTCTCAAGGTATTCGCCCCGGGTGACAACATCCAGCCGCACGCCGTCGAAATCCACATTGCCGACGGGCCGCAGCACGGTTATTGTCGTACCTGTCTTACCGATCAGATACTTCATGTCCTCGGCGCCCGAGAACCCAAGCTCGGCGCTGGTGGATTCCTTCAGCGTCAGCCCCTTCGGCAGCCGCCCTTTCGACGCGAATGATGCCAGCAAAGCCATCAGCACAGCCACGATCACGAACAGCACCGCCATCATGATGAGGCCTTGGGTAAAAGACTTCGCCGTAATAAAAACGTCGACCACCAGAACGATTACGCCAAATATCCCGAAAATTCCAAAGCCCGGTATATGCAGCTCAATAACGAGCAGCACAATGCCGACGATGAACAGCACCACCGACCAGACGGTTATGTTGGATATGAGTTCGTAAAACGGCATTTCGTCGCCTCCTTTGATGCCAATGCTAAGTGATATTCACGAAAAACGAAAACGCCGGAAAGTACCCCGCGGATAGCCCGCTTCCATTTCCATTATAGCATAACGATTCCTGTTGTAAATGTATGACAATGTTATATAATAATGATAATAAGCTGTTGATCGGAAAGGGGAACTGAAAATGGTATATGTTTTGCTGGGTGCAGGCTTTGAGGAGATCGAGGCCGTGGCGCCGGTTAATCTCATGCGCCGGGCAGGGATCGACGTCCGGTTCGTCGGTATCGGCGGGGACTTCATCACCGGGAGAAGCGGGATCGGGATCAGGGCTGATATCAGAATAGAAAATATCCGG
>CAZJCH010000296.1:0-3873 GCA_964544005.1 uncultured Papillibacter sp. | reverse complement strand
GCCCCATGCATGGGGTGGGCAATCATATCTCCCACATGGAACATACGCTACTCCCTCAAAACCGCTAATTCTAAATAATTTTTGATGCAATAAAGATGCAACAATATTAGTATATACCATTTTCACTTGATATAGCAAGTGTTTTCGTTAATTATTTCCGTTTATCTATGATGAGTATGACAGTATTTGTTCGCATAATTCTTTATTTTTAACCGAAAGTTATGATGAGCACACTATATAGTTTTTCCATTTCTGATAAAAATATACCGAAAACGGCTGTTAACCGGTTCCGGTATATTATTAACAATGGTATCTTTCAACGACCTTTACATACGCAGACGTATAAAAACAATATGCAACTACTCCGCCAACTGCGGCTCATTTGCCGGAGGTGAATCCGTGTCATAAACGACGACAGGCGTTTTGTCCAGCGTACCCGACGGATCCGGTTCCGGCTCCATCAGCGCTTTGATACTGAGGGAGACCTTGTGCTTCTCAAGATCGATATCGGTGATCTTTACCTGCACGTTCATTCCTTCGGAGAGAACCTCAGAGGGCAGCCCGATCCTGTGGTCGGTAATCTGTGATATGTGGATCAAGCCGTCAACACCGGGGATGATTTCTGCGAACGCGCCAAAAGGCATCAGCTTAACAACTTTGACGTCGGGCATATCGCCGACTTTATATGTTGTTATGAATTTCTCCCAGGGGTTGTCCTCCTTGGTTTTATACCCGAGAGAAATTTTTCTCTTATCTTTATCAAAGGATATGACAAATACTTCAATTTGATCGCCGATAGCAAGGATGTCTGACGGCTGATGGATCCTTGTCCAACTGAGCTCCGAAACATGTATCATCCCGTCAATCCCGCCGATATCGACAAAAGCACCGTACGACGTCATTGACTTGACAACGCCGGTGTACTTTTTACCGGCTTCGATTTCATTCCAGATCTTATCCGTCTTTTCACGGCGCTCCTCATTCGAAACGGCTCGAATCGAACCAACGACGCGTCGTCTTGACTGATTAACCTCGGTAATGCGAAGCTTCACTTTTGTCTTTAAAAGTGACGACATTGGCACTTCCTTCTGGAGACCTGTCTGAGACGCCGGGACAAAAACACGCACGCCTCTCACGGAGACAACAATACCGCCTTTGTTTTCTTCGGTGACGACACCTTCAACCGTTGTCCTGTCATTTCTGGCTGTCTCAACGTCATCCCAGCTCTTTATGGAGTCAAGGCGTTTCTTTGACAGCATAACGGTTCCTTCAACATCGTTGACGCGCATGACAAACACTTCAATTTGGTCACCGATCTTGACAATATCCTCTGCTTTCACCGTTGGGTCGTCCGTAAGCTCCGACAACGGTATGTAGCCGGACTGCTTTGTTCCAAGATCGACCGATATTTCTGTCGGCGTGATAGCGGCGACAATACCTGTCACTTTTTCCCCAGTATATAAAGTTTTGATTGATTTTTCGAGCATTTCCTCGAAGGACTCGACGGCTTCAACAGGTTCTGTGACGACGGTTTCGTTCTCTTCCGTCTCTGCTTGCAGCTTTGCCTCTTCGATATTCATTTCTTCACTCAACATCTGACAGACCTCCTTAATTATCCACGCCGGCGTAGAAGCGCCCGCAGTGATTCCGACCATATCAGATTCACTGAAACAAGAAATGTCAAGTTCGTCTGCTTCTTCCACAAAATAGACCTTTTCACAATTTGCTCGGCAAATTTCGGCGAGTTTCAGGCTATTCGCGCTGCACCTTCCGCCTATTACGATCATGGCGTCAACAATACGAGATATTTCCTCTGCCTCTTCCTGGCGTCTGCACGTGGCGTTGCATATTGTATCAAATATTTTGAGATTTGTACACTCTTTTTTTAGTATCCGGCAGCACGCGTCAAAGACGCGGCGCGTATTCGTTGTCTGAAAAACAACGGAGACAGGCTCGTCCCTGTTGCCTGCGGATTCACCCAGCCAGTCTTTGAGTTCATCGGGTGTTTCAAAAATCCGGTATTTTAAACACCAGCTGGCAATGGCTTCAACCTCCGGATGGCTGCGCTGCCCGATGACTAGTATCATTCTGCCGGCTAGTGTCTCTGCCCGGACAATGTTATGGATCTTTTCAACATCCGGGCATGTTGCGTCAATAATGTCGGCGCCTGCCGATTTCAGCGCTTCAAGCTCTCCTTTGCCGGCCCCGTGTGACCGGATAATGACGGTTTCGCCGGGCAGGATTTCGGAAACGCGTGCAGCTTCTCTGACTCCTTTTGCAGCCAGTGCGTCCGTGACGCTTTTATTATGAATAATCGGACCCAAGGTTATGCAGCGATTTTTTTCCTCTGCGGCTTTTTCGCACAGACGTACGGCACGTCGGACGCCAAAGCAAAAACCGGCAGATTTTGCGAGTATTATTTTCATAGGAAACTCCGTTGGATACTCCGTTTAATCATTCTGTGGCTTGCTTCAGGGAAGCAATTTTCGCCATCAGCGCGTCGGCAGCTGCAGTATAATCAATCTGTGTCATTTTCTTTTTATCGGGATTTACCAGATAAGGCGGACCAAAGACAATCGTGTACGTATGAAACAGCTTTTTGTTTCGCGGCACATACACGGGTATGATCGGCACGGACATCTGATCCGCTATCCGGACGGCGCCCCGTTTCGCGTCCGCGCCTTCCCCCGTTTTGACTCTCGTGCCTTCCGGAAAAATAGCGATTTTTTCGCCTGCTTTTAAGTATGACAGGGAGTTCTTTATAGCGCTCACGTCGTTGTGACCGCGATTTACAGGAAAGCTGCCGATGCTCCTCAGTACCGCTCCAAGAATCGGCACACGGAACAGCTCTGCTTTCCCCATGTAATGCAGGTGATTCTCGATACCGGTGGCAAACGAGATGAGCACGGGATCGAAATTGCTGGAGTGATTGGCACAGAATACGGCCGGACCGGGCTGAATATTTTCTCTCCCGACCTGTTTTATTTTATATATGAATAAGAGTATTATTCTCAGAAAGTGAAACAGTCTTCTGTAAGCGCGGTAATCACGATTCATAGGTCCAGTTTCTCCTTCGCCAGCGCGCAAATGATCTGAAAGCACTCGTCAAGGCTCTTTCCGGTAGTGTCCACAAGAATCGCGTCATGCGCTGCTCTTAATGGCGCGGCGCTGCGCTCACTGTCATTTTTATCCCTGTACTCAATATCCCGCAGCACTTCATCATATGTCACTGCAATCTTTTTGTCCGTCAGCTCCTTGTGACGCCTGCGCGCGCGTTCCTCCGGCTGCGCCGTCAGGAAAATTTTAAGACCTGCGTTCGGAATGACAACCGTCCCAATATCGCGGCCGTCCATGATAACGTCGTTTCTTAAAGCCATTTCACGCTGCATTGAAAGCAGGAACGCCCGTACCGGCGGCATGGCTGAAACGTCTGAGGCATAGATGGACACCTCAGGTATACGGATCTCGTCTGTGACGTCTTCTCCGTTTAAAATCATGCGCTGAAGACCCTCTTCGTCGTAACGCATGTCAATGCTGATCTCCGGCAGAAGCAATGCCACGTTTTTTTCATCCTTTGACGCTACATTCCTACGCAGCGCGAACAGTCCGACACTTCGGTACAGTGCGCCGGTGTCCACGTAAATCAAGCCGTACTTTTTTGCCGTGAGCCTTGCCAGTGTGCTTTTTCCTGCGCCGCTCGGCCCGTCTATGGCAATGCTTCTGTTCTCCATGCTGATATTCCTCTCAATAGATGCAAGTTAATAAATACCGTCGGACGCGTGATGCGCGCCCCTACATTGGGATATGCGCTGCGGCGGCGTATGCGGTCGACCAGGCGATTTGAAGGTTGAATCCGCCTGTGTAGGCGTCCGC
>CAZJCH010000295.1:0-3908 GCA_964544005.1 uncultured Papillibacter sp. | reverse complement strand
TGTCATACGTTCAAACCCAGAAAAGTATACCACTTATGAACAAAATGTTAAAGAGTCATTTTTTAAGAAAACGCACTCATATTCTTGTTTACGCAAACATGTAAAAATGCTACAATTATAGTAATGCACTTAAAGTCAGGAGCAGCTCGTGAAAAAGAAACTGGATGCGATTTTAAAATACACAAAAGAATCGGACATGCTTCTGCTTTCCTTGTGTATAGTCAGTACAATATACGGAATCATACTGATCCGCAGCGCCACACTAAGAATGTCCGGAAACACGGATGTCTATATACAGATTATCTCGCTGATCATTGGCATCGGGCTCTTTATCTTGTTTTCGATCCTGGACATTGATACGATCGCCGATAAATCAAAGATATTATACGTTTTAAGCATTCTCTTTATTTCAACGCTTTTCATCTGGGGCTACGATGGCGGCACCGGCAACAAGGCATGGCTCCGATTCGGCGGGATCGGCATTCAACCGGCCGAAGTCGTCAAAATCCCGTACACGATCATTCTCGCAAAAATTATTTCGGACTTTAAGGAGCGAAGAACGCTCAACGCGCCGATTTCTCTTTTGAAGCTTATTCTTCTCTTCGGCGTGATGTTTCTTTTCATCATCGTTTCCTCGCAGGACCTGGGGTCGGCGCTCGTTTATTTGTTTATACTTGTGATTATGCTCTTTGTGGGCGGTATCGACTTGAAATGGCTGCTGCTCGGTTTAGGTCTGATCGCCGCGGCAACGCCGCTGGCATGGAATTTTTTGCTCTCGCAAGGACAGAAAAACCGCATTCTCGCCCCTTATTACCCCGACATCATTGACCCGACCGGCCTCAAAGTGACTTATCAGCCCAACCAAAGCAAGCTCGCGATTGCTTCCGGTGATTTTCTGGGTCAGGGCCTGTACCAGGGGCGGATGACACAAGCCGGCGACGTGCCGAAACAGCATACAGACTTCATTTTCTCCGTGGCGGGCGAAGAGCTCGGCTTTGTCGGCACCTTTCTCATCATCGTCCTGCTCGTTGCGATCATCATACGCTGTATCCAGGTGGGAATAAAGTCAAACAACATGACCGGCATGCTGGTGTGTACGGGTCTGGCGTCGATGCTCATTGTGCAGACGTTTGAAAATATCGGCATGTGCCTCGGCCTAACGCCCGTTATCGGCCTGACGCTGCCATTTTTCAGCGCCGGCGGCTCGTCGATCATTACAACATTTGCCGCGATGGGTGTTATTTCGGGAATCAAGATGCGCCCAAAGCCTGCGCGCAACAGGAGCTATGAAAGATAATAAACCGTTTCTGAATCTGAACGCGCGCGCCGCTTTGATTTATTGAGCGGCGCGTGTGGTTTTGAAAACCTACGTCAGAGGGGCGTCGTGATGCGTCTCTTATAATTATCATAAAATTTACGAAAACAAAAAAGGATATCCGGCAGTTACAGCGTATAAGACTATTGCAACGATTTATAAGGGGGATATCATGTCGGAATTCAGAGAAAAACGAGAAGCTCTTGAGCGCGTCATGATATCGGAAAGAGGCGTCCGGGCGGAGAATTCGAAGGGGCGCGCCGTACGTGAAGCGGAAAGCGACGTTCGTACCTGTTTTCAGCGGGATGTGGACAGGATCAGCCACAGCAAATCCTTCAGGCGGCTGATGCACAAAACACAGGTGTTTCTGCAGCCGGAGGGCGACCATTACAGGACGCGGCTGACGCACACCTTTGAGGTTTCCAGGATCGCCAGAACGATTGCGCGGGCCCTTGAGCTCAACGAGGACTTGACGGAAGCGATCGCCCTCGGGCATGATCTCGGGCATACGCCTTTTGGCCATGCCGGCGAACGGGCGCTGAACGATATACTTGCGGACGAGGGCGGATTTGTACACGCCGACCAGAGCCTCAGGGTCGTCGATAGGGTGGAGAAGGAAGGCAATGGACTCAACCTGACATATGAAGTCCGCAACGGCATCATGACGCACACGTCCGGCAGGATGCCGGAAACGCTGGAAGGACAGATCGTCCGGATTGCCGACAGGACGGCCTACATCAATCACGACGTGGACGATGCGCTCCGGGCCGGAATACTCCGCGAAGCCGATATCCCTGAGGAATTCATTTGCGCGTTTGGAGACAACTACAGCGCTCGGCTCGATACGATCATCAAGGATATCATCACGATGAGTGCGTCCGGCGGTCGCATCTGCATGAGCCCGGGCGCCAGCTTTGTTTTTGACAGCTTTCACAGCTTTATGTTTGAAAACGTCTATACGAACAATCGGGCAAAAAAAGAGGAAAAAAAGGTCTATGGTATTTTGGCCGGGCTTTTCGAGTATTATGTCAAAAACCCCGACATGCTCCCTTCCGATTTCAGGCTTTTGGCCGAACAGGACGGACTCCGGCGCTCGGCGGCCGATTATGTCTCGGGCATGACGGATAAATACGCCATGTCCCAGTACAGCGAGCTCTTTATTCCGGAAGCATGGCAGGTGAAATAAGCGGAGTAACGAATACTTACTATATTAAATGAATCACAGTCCCCAATGTATAAAAACAATGATGAAATGGTATAAATACCGATGAAAGGAATGGTCAAATAATGGCTTTTCCTGAAATGTTCCTGGACGAGCTCGTCAGCCGGAACGATATCGCGGAGGTTGTCGGCGGTTACGTCCACCTTGCCAAAAAAAGCGGCAACAATATGTTTGGGCTCTGCCCGTTTCACAGCGAAAAAACCCCGTCGTTTTCTGTCAGCATGGACAAGCAGATTTATCACTGCTTCGGCTGCGGCAAGGGCGGCGGCGTCATCAATTTTATTATGGAGGTCGAAAATCTCTCTTTTCCGGATGCTGTGCATTTTCTCGCAAAACGTTCTGGGATGACGGTACCGGACGACAAGTTTTCGAAGGAGACCCAGAGCAGGCGGGCGCGCCTTCTTGAGCTCAACGGCGACGCGGCGCGCTTTTTTTATTCTGTCCTTTTTTCGCCGCAGGGCGAGGAGGCAAGGCGGTATATCGAAAAAAGGGGCATATCAAAAGCGATGGTGACGCGTTTCGGACTCGGCGCTGCGCCGGATTCCTGGAGCACGCTGTACGACGCCATGATTAAGAAAGGGTATACGCAGCAGGAACTTCTGGATGCAGGGCTCGTCAAACAGAGTAAGAAGGAATCGCAGAATGCGTACGATGCGTTCCGGAACAGACTGATGTTCCCGGTGATCGACGTACGGGGAAGCGTCATCGGCTTCTCGGGGCGAATACTGGGGGACGGGGAACCGAAATATTTAAACACGTCCGACACACTCGTCTTTGATAAAAGCAGAAATCTGTTCGCTCTGAATCTTGCTAAGAAATCAAAGGCAGGGATGCTGATACTGGCGGAGGGGAATATTGATGTCGTCGCCCTTCACCAGGCCGGCTTTGACTGTGCCGTGGCCTCGCTGGGCACCTCGCTGACGGAAGACCAAGCGCGGCTGATGTCCCGGTATACGCAGAACGTCACAATCGCGTACGACGCGGACGAGGCCGGCGTGAAGGCCTCGCAGAGGGCGATAGGGCTTTTGGAAAAAGTCGGCCTCGGCGTCAGGGTACTGCGGATGCAGGGGGTGAAGGACCCCGACGAATTCATTAAAAAATTCGGGCGCGACGCCTTTGCCATGCTGCTGGAGCGCAGCGAAAATCACATTGAATACAGACTCCTGTCCATCCGCCAGAAACACAGTCTTGAAACGGACGAGGATCGGCTCCATTACCTCACAGAAGCGATCAATCTGCTTGCATCGCTCTATAATGGCACTGAACGTGAGATATTCGGCGCTAAGGTCGCTGAGACTGCAGGCGTTTCACCTGAGGCGGTGCATAATGAGGTTACGAAAGCGATCAAAAAGCGCATTTCTGCAGCAAAAA
>CAZJCH010000294.1:2661-3914 GCA_964544005.1 uncultured Papillibacter sp. | reverse complement strand
GAATCCTTCAAAGGCCTCCCGATCACGCTCATTTCCGCCGCCATTCTTTCGCTGGCGTTCTTCGGCTTCAACGGCGTCATCGAGAACCTGTTCGGTTAAGGAGGTACTGATATGAGTATTATTATAACAGCCATCCTCGCCGTCACAGTCATCGGCATCATCTGCGCCGTCATGCTGGCCTTCGCCTCCAAGGTCATGGCGGTCAAGGTCGATGAAAGGGCCACCGAGCTCCGCGACGCGCTTCCCGGCGCCAACTGCGGGGCCTGCGGATATCCCGGCTGCGACGGCTACGCCGCCGCGATGGCGGGAGGCGGCGTCAAAACAAACCTCTGCATCCCCGGCGCCGATACCGTCGCCAAACAGCTCAGCGCAATTCTCGGCGTCGCTTTTGAGGACGTCGTGGAGAAGGTCGCCGTCGTCCGCTGCATGGGCGATTGTGACGCCACGAAGGACAGAATCGTTTACGAAGGCATCACGACCTGCGCCGCCGTGAAGCTTTTGGGTGGCAAGGGCAGCTGCTCCTACGGCTGCATCGGCTTCGGCGACTGCGCCGCCGTCTGCCCCAACGGCGCCATCTGCATCGAAAAGGGCATCGCCCGCGTCGATACCCGCAAATGCACCGGCTGCGGCATGTGCACCACTGTCTGCCCCAACAAAATCATCACCGTCGAGCGGGATTCGATCAAGACAGCCGTCCTCTGCTCCAACAAGGATAAGGGCGCCGTCACCCGCAAAAAGTGCGCCGTCGGCTGCATCGCCTGTCATAAATGTGAAAAGGAATGCCCCGCCCAGGCCATCGTGATTGAAAACAACCTCTCCATCATCGACTACGCCAAATGCGTCGACTGCGGCCACTGCGCCGAGGTCTGTCCCGTCCACTGCATCTCCCTGTGCAGTTACCACGGCATCAACACCATAAAGGAAGCAAAAGAAGAAGAGGCTGTATAAAGCGAAAAGCCCTAATAAAGCATTTTTGTCATTCTGAGCAAAGCGAAGAATCTCCAGGAAACCTGATGGTCGTGCGTTGACAGAAGGTTTCCTGGAGATTCTTCGTCTCGTTGCTTTAGAGTGACATATCCGGGATTCGGCGTTTTGAAGAAAACTGTTGAATAAAGCGAGGACATAAATTAAAATACTGTTTAAAATGTCTTTACATGAAAGGGAACACATGAAAATCGGCATTGGGATAGATACGGGCGGGACCTGCACTGACGCCGTCGCGTATGATTTTGACTCGGGGACGCTCCTCGGCA
>CAZJCH010000294.1:0-2651 GCA_964544005.1 uncultured Papillibacter sp. | reverse complement strand
AGAAAAAGGGCGGGGAAAGTCGCTCACAACGCGGGAGAACCTCTCCGTCGGCATCGGCAAGGCGCTTGACCAGCTGCCGGCGGAATATATCAAAGAGGCGTCACTCATTTCACTGTCGACGACGCTGGCCACCAACGCCTGCGTTGAGAACAAGGGCAGCAGGGCAAAGCTTTTAATCTTCGGCCTGACGGATGAGTTCATCCGGCGCTTTGACGCGGAGAAGATTTACGGCTTCAAATACGACAGTGTCCGCTGCGTCGACACCCACGGCAGCGCCGACGGGCTCATCATCGACGAGCCAGATTGGGACACCGTCGTCTCTGAGCTGGGGGATTGGATGCGCGACGCGGACGCCCTCGCCGCGGCTGAGCTGTACGCCATCGCAAACGGCGCCCCCTGCGAGCATCATATGAAAAAGCTGGCGGAGGAGCTTTATGGGCTCCCGCTTGTGCGCGCCGGCGAGCTGACGAGCGAAATAGACGTGTTAACGCGCGGCGCCACGGCACTCTTAAACGCACGGCTTCTGCCCATCGTGCGCGAATTCATCGAAGCGGCCTTATCGGACTTCAAGACCCGGGATTGCAAGGCGTCCGTCATGGTCGTCCGGAGCGACGGCAGCCTGATGTCGGCAAACCTCTCGCTTTCCCGCCCCGTGGAGACGATCCTGTCGGGCCCTGCGGCCAGCGTCCTTGCCGGTCGCAACTTCTCGGGCAATGACGACTATCTCATCATCGACATGGGCGGCACGACGACGGACGTCTCCATCGTCCTCGGCGGCCATCCCGCCATGGCGGCCGAGGGCATAAAGATCGGCGGCTGGCGCACCCACGTCAAGGGCGTCTTTGTGGACACCTTTGCCCTGGGCGGCGACAGCGCGGTGCGATTGAAGGGTGACAGCCCTGCCGTATTCCCGCGCCGCGTCATGCCGCTCTGCGCAGCGGCGAAGCGCTGGCCGGATATCAAAACGATGCTCAAGGGGCTGCTCAGCCAAAACAGGACGTCTCTTTTCCCCATTCACGAGGTTTTCTATCTCGTCCGGGAGCCATTGGAGCTGAAGCGCTACAACGCGGAGGAGCTGACACTCATCGAAGCACTCCGGAAAGGCCCCATCCTGCTGGCAAACCTCCAGGAGACGGCAGGCCTGAGCCTGTATCACCTCAAAAGCGAACGGCTGGAGGCAGAGGGCATCGTCATGCGCTGCGGCCTGACGCCCACGGACTTTATGCACATTAAGAGCGACTATACAGAATATGACAGGGAAGCATCCGTTCTGGCTGCCAGAGTCCTGCTGCTCCGCCTCGGCAGGGAGGACACACCGGAGGCGCTTCAAGCCCTCGCCGACGAGGTCTACGGTCTTGTAGGTGAGCACCTCTACCTCAATCTCCTCCGTATCACGCTTGCGCAGCAATACCCCAAGGAGTTCGGCAAAGGCCTCGACGCCCAGACGGAGCACCTCATCCGTCAGGTCTGGGCCGGGAGAGATAACGGCGAGAGCGGTCTGTTCCGCTGCGGTCTCGGGACGCGCGCCGTCCTCGTCGGGATCGGCGCGCCGACCCATGTCTTTCTCCCGTCGGTGGCAAAAGCGCTGGGGACAGAGTATATCTCTCCCGAAAATGCGGAGGTTGCCAACGCTTTAGGCGCCCTGAAGGCGGACATCAGCGCTCGTGCCAAGGTCGAAATCTCCAAAGCCCTGTCGTCTTCGGGCCATACCTATTATATCGTCCACGCGCCCACAGGCAGCACCCGCTTTGACAATCTCGACGAAGCGCTTGACTCGGCCAAAAAAGCCTCCGAGACAGCGGCTCTGAAGGAGGCCCGGGCCCGCGGCGCTTTGGGTGAGCTCACCGTCAGCACCACAGCCCGGTATCACACCACAAAGAGCAAGTGGGGGACGAACGTCGAGCTGGGCCTGACCTCCGTTTCAGAGGTCACGGTCCGCTTCGGGCAGGAATAATTGAAATAAAGTGGAAAAAAGTCCGGTTCAGACAGTTCCGGGCTTTTTTGGTTTCGACGGTATGATATAGTATGTAAAACACAATAAAAAACGCGGTCCGGGACAACACCCGCACCGCGATTTTTTAACTCTAACCGGCCTTAATCTCGAGCTTCTCGACCCTTTTCTCCAATTCATCCACTCCGCGGTCTGTTTCCCGCAGCTTTTCATTTGTTAATTTATAGCCGTCAAATAAGAGCTCAATGCGTTTTGTCACATCGTTTTCGATTTTGAGGTTGATGAGTCCTGTGTTATCCTCTATACGCTGAGACAGCTTATCATCCAAATTAGAGATACGCCCTGACAGCTTATCGTCCAATTCCGTAAAGCTCAGCTTTATATCTGTCAGCATTTGAAGAATAAGCTCTTCATTTGTCATATGTATCACCTCGCTGTGCTGTTATTATATGGTACCCGTTCGCTTCTGTCAAGAAGGATCACGCTGCTTATACGCCGGATCAAATCGCTTCGTCGCTGATAACTGAAGCGCTTGTGCGCTGCAAGGGCCAAGCATGACACGGACGACGCACGGGGTATCATTACATTTATTTTATTATGTGGTTAGATACAAAGCTCAGGAGTCCGTACAAAAGGACACATGAACTGTCATAATGGGAACACGACACGAAAGGTGGCTACCATTATGGCAAGATACAAA
>CAZJCH010000293.1:0-3915 GCA_964544005.1 uncultured Papillibacter sp. | reverse complement strand
GCCACAGTACAAGATAAATCGGCATAGTCGGTATATGCATACCAAACTATGCCGATATTTTTCCGGGATTACAAAGCCCTAAGATGCACCCCCAAAAGGCAGCCTCTTGAGCTATCCTATTGCGCTTTTTTTCGCCGTTCCTCCAGCTCTGCTCTGATTTGAGGCATCTTCTTCTCAACACGGAACAGGAGAAGCATGATGATGATCAGCGTGGAACCGACAAACGGTGCGCCGACGAAAGCAAATTTGATGGCGGTCATTGCCTGGGGTGCCTGGGTGGCGGCATTCGGGACATATTGCCCCCAGGCCAGCAGCGCCGCCACAACGGCACCGCCCAATCCGGCGCCGACCTTGCCGCCGAAGCTCGCCCCGCTGTAAACCATGCCCTCGGTGCGGGTGCCTGTTTTCCACTCGCCGTATTCCACAACATCGGCCAGCATGGCTGTCATATTGCCGGAGAGGCCGCCAACGCCGACAGAGCGGAAAACAGTGGAAATCCACAGCATGGCAATGGACGTCGGCGCCAGCCATAAGAGAACCGAGCCGATTGCCTGAAAGGCCAGACCGACCGCCGCAGAGTTGGCCTTGCCGATTTTTCGAGATATCGGGATAAACAGCAGGATACCCGCCGTAATGCCGCCCCATAAGAGCGCCATGATATGCCCCGTGTCCACCTGATTGTTCAGCCAGTAGATGGTGTAGTAATACGTCGCGCCCCAGCAGGAGGGGACAAGACTCGTCATAAGGTAGATACCCATGGCGTTCCACCAGTATTTGTTTTTCAGCACGCAGGCGGCGCCGACCTTGAACGGCATCTTCTCGGGCCCTATGGCGTTTTTGATCTCATCCTGCGCCCGCTCCTTCGTCAGCTTGAAGCAGACGAGCATCATCGCAACGCCGAGGACGGCCATAATGGTAAAGTACCAGAAATAACCCATGTTTCCGCCGCCCAGCGCTTCCATAGCCGGTTTTGAAAAGTAATTGACGAATACAGCGCCCAGCGTCATAAAGAAACCGAAAATCTGGCTGAGCGCGAGCCTTGATTTCGCGTTTGTTGTGATCAATGAAACAAGGGCATTCATCGGCAAAGCCAAAGCCGTCAGATAGAAGAAAGCGACCAGGTTGTATGTAACAAATGCGTATATGGTCTTGCCCGTTTCGTTGAACGGGGGTACGACGAACAGCAATGCCATCGAAGCGACAGCCGGAGCCGCCATCCATAGTATCCACGGCCGCGCTTTACCCATCTTGCTCTTGCACCGGTCGATGATCGTTCCCATCCAGAGGTCTGTGAACGCGTCAATGATACGGGAAATGAGCAGGATAAAGGATACGCTTGCCGCGGCGATCAGCATATTGTCAGTCAAAAAGGCGGTCAGATACGTCATGAGGACAGCTGAACCGAGGTTATAGCCGAAACTGCCGAAGCCTATGCCAACTTTGTCTCTGCGTAAATTTGTCGCTGCTTTTACACCAAGATCCGACATAATGTCCCTCCCTATAAAATAATAAATAAGTTCCTGCGGTTTTTGCCTGATTCTCCCGGTATGTTATGAAAGCATCGATCATCCCCTGTCCCAAAAAATACCAAAAATTATCAGCATATCCATAATATGGTAATATCGGACGCATGTCAATAAAAATTTAACGGGATGTTTGTGACAAAAAACAACGCGCGGACGGAACAAATATCGGAGGAATTATCGTTTGATTTTGCATTGAAGAGCCTGTATAATCAGCTTAACAGCACTATTTGGAAAACCTAAAACTGCCAATGGAGGTCATTTGCTTATGACAATACCGAAATTCGATCCCAAGGAACTGAACGTTGTTATTGAAATACCCGCCAACCCGATTATGCCCGGCATGAAAATCTATGATTACCCGGTGACGGCGAAGGAAAACTGCAAGGCCGCTTACAAAAGGAAGCCTTACTGGCAGATGCTGGGCAACATTGAGAGCAAAACATTCACCCCGCGCATTCTCCCCGATAATGTCTCGCGGGCGTTCGTATTTGAAGCAATACCGTTTGATCCCATGAAGGGCGGCGGTAAGGATATGTTCGGCATCGAGTGGGAATACGTCCCCCAGGTCGGCGGGTCCATGGTGCGTCCCGGAAAGCCGTTTGTCGAGGATGCAAACGAAATCATGGGCAAGGTCCAATGGCCGGAGATCGACAGCTGGGATTGGGAAGGCAGCGCCAAGGAAAATAAGGATTATCTGACGGACAGTACCTTTAACCTCTGCTGGTTCCAGACCGGTTTTTATGAGCGGCTGATTTCCTTCATGGACTTTGAAAACGCCATTATGGCGATTTTCGACGAGGACCAGAAGGATGCCGTGCACGCGTTTTTCGATAAGCTGACGGACCTCTATATCAGGATCTTCGATAAGTTCATGACGTATTTCCCGGGAATTGACGGCTTTTATATCCATGACGACTGGGGCTCCCAGAAGGAGACGTTTTTCTCACCGGCCGTCGCGGAGGAGATGATCGTGCCTTATATGCGCCGCGTGACCGACTTTATTCATTCAAAAGGCAGGTTCTGCGAGCTGCACAGCTGCGGACAGCTCTTTAAGCAGGTGCCCAATATGATCAAGGCCGGCTGGGACGCCTGGGGCGGGCAGGCTATGAACGACACCCACAAGATCTACGAGCTGTACGGAGATCAGATCCTTGTCGGCGTGATCCCGGAGCCCTTTGACCCTGCGACGACATCCGAAGACGAGCAGCGCTCCCGCGCCAGGGCGTACGCCGAGAAGTTCTGCAATCCCGATAAGCCGTCTTTCTTTAATTTCAACGGCATGAAGTATATGACCCCCGCTTTCCGCGAGGAGCTGTATAAAGAGACCAGAATTAACTACAGCAAATAGGATCAACAAACGAGCCCCCTGTTGTCACAACATGACGACAGGGGGTTTTGTTTCTTTGATATCAGAGTTAAACGGATGTGATAAACTTGACGGAGTAGAGGTCGCACATGATCATCGCATGGGTCGCGCTGTCCTCGAGGACGAAGTAGCTGATGCCGACCTCCCTGAGGATGCCCGTTTTATCCAGATACATGTTCTGGAAGACAAATTCCGCCCGGACCCGTCTTCCGATAATGCTCCTTAAATAAGCCGGCGTATAGCCCGTGGACATGATTGTCGGAGGGCCCTCCATAAATGGGCTCGAGTCCTGCGCTTCGGTCCGTGTCAGCGTGCCCTGCATGCCGGGAGGCTGCGTGGACGGCTGGGGAACGCCCATCATCGCAAGATCCATTGACTGGTCGTTTTGATATGTAGAGGGGGATGGTACCTGTGAGGGGGCGACACTCGAGGGGCCTTGATTTGCCGGCATTTCCTGATACTGCATCGGCATGGTATCCGCATACGGGCGCGTCTGGGGCGCAGTCTGGCCTGTTCTGTTCTGCGCGCTGCCGGGACTAAAAATTTTGTTGTCTACCCAGCTTAAGTTGTTTCTATTCATAACTGAACCACCTTTTTTGATTATGTTCGGGCATATGCCGCCGTGGGATTAAAAAAGCAGTGCTGGCGCACTCTTGTAAACCAGTATCCGGTGCCGTTGTAGGGGAAGGGATCGGGGCAAGTCTCAACGAATGGATTCATATACCAAAGCGATTCCGTTCCGACGCCGGAGAAGATACCGCCCTGGATCGCCCAGTCGGCAATCTGATAATGGATGGGGTCGGGCGTCATGGACCATACGTTCTGTGCGTTTGGCACGCCGCCGATGATTGACTTATAGCATGAAAACTGGCACATCTGCACGAGGACCCGCCGAAGGTTACCCTGTCCGGTCCGCAGGTACTCGCCGTAAGCAACATGGACGCGGTTCATGACGACCTGTGCCACTGCCCGCATACCGGCATCGCCCTCGCCTTCAGCCTCACATCTGATCATTCTGGCAAA
>CAZJCH010000292.1:0-3922 GCA_964544005.1 uncultured Papillibacter sp. | reverse complement strand
GCAGATGATGTCCGAGCGCGAGGGCTATGATGTGTCCAAGCGGCCGTTTATCGGTGCCGGAGAGACCAAGGACGTGGGCTTCGCCAAAGCCAGGAAGGATCTCGACTGGATCGACCCCAGCAAAAAAATGAACTGAGCTTATCGTCATAAAAATGAAGGCCATGTCGGAAGACATGGCCTCATTATGATATCAGACGGCGGACTATTTTCCCTTCCTGACGCTTTTTCTCCTGAAAACCGGACTGCGGGTGCGCGTATTTGACGGGAAAAACCCCATGTTCACAGATTTGGCATCCTCAATGGAATAAAAAGCATCCGACTGGCAGCTTTCGATGATTTGAACGGCCTTCTTTAAATCCTTACGCTTGATTACAGAAAACAGGATATCAACAGCGCCGTTTTTTCCGTGTGCGGCGATGGTTGTCACACCGAAGCCGGCCTCATAAAGACGATTTTTCAAAATCGACTCACTGTTGGATTGAAAAACTCTTAATATCAGCGTACCCACAGCAAGCTTTTCTTCGATCCGGATACCGACATAATTTCCCATTGCGAAACCCGCGGCGTATGCGAAGAAGCAGACAATATTGTCAATGTGCTGCATGATCTGGCTGATTGCCAGAAGCCAGATGGATACCTCAAAAAAGCCTAAAAGAGGTGCCAGAAAACGTTTGCCTCTCGCTACAAAAATAATTCTTACAGTACCGATAGTGACATCGCAGACCCGCGACAAAAAGATTAGAAGCGGCAGTACGAACCAACCGAAAACAGGACTGTTCAGGATATCTTGTATAAATGCCATTGTATCCTCCCACAAACAGTAGATAATTGAATACGCCCGGTGTAAAGATGGTTTTCTTGTATTATATATCAGTTTATCATTGAGTGCAAATATACCGAATTTGCGTAGTTTTCAGGAACCTTGATGATTCGTCCGGCAGTATTTTATCTCTTGCTTGAATTCACACAAAAAGGATTGTAAAATGTAATAGAAAATACGCGATATCTCATATTTTCTGTCTATTGGAAAAGGAGAAAGCTATGTATTGTTCAAAGTGCGGCGGCATGAATCCCGATTACTCGAAGTTCTGTCAAAAATGCGGCACGCCAATACCGCCGAAGGTCAGCACCCCGATACCGGGTACACCGAACATATTGACGCCGCAGGCACCGTACATACCTCCTCAAAATAGCGCAAACGTGCGGCAAAATATGGGTGGCGCGCCTCCCCATACTGGATTTCAGCCGCAAGGTCGAAACATACCTCAGGGCGGATACGCTCCGCCGCGCGGAACGAATGCGCCGCCGGGTGCCGGGTATTCTCCCCCATATACCGGATTTCGTCCGCCGACCGGGGGATATAGCCCGCCAAATGCAGGCTTCGGGCCGGCGATGGGCGGCACGTATCCGCTGAATCAGAAGAAAAAAAAGAACCCGGTTCTGGTTGCCGCAGGAATACTTTCAAGCCTCGCTGTCGTCATTGTAGCCGTTGTGCTGCTTGCAACGATGAAGCCGACGAAGGGCGGCGATGTCAGTGTCAGCGTCAGCCCAAGCAGCACTTCTGTGCTTGCCGACAACTCTCCTGAGATAAGCCCCTCCCAACCGGTAGACAACGGTATCAGGGACAACTATACGCAGATTATGGGCGGTGGTCAGGATGAGGTTACCGTGATGATTTATGTCTGCGGGGCTGACCTGGAGTCGGACGGCGGGTGCGGCACGCTGGATATCAATGAGATGCTGGCTGCCGACCTGGGCGACAATGTCAATGTCATACTCGAAACAGGCGGCTGCACCTATTGGAGCACGCCCGGAATCATAGACGGTGAAGTGCAGCGCTGGGCAATTGAAGACGGAGACCTTGTGGAGCTGCAGCAGCTCGGGCAGAAGCCGATGCTTGATACCGGGGAGCTCAGTGATTTCATTGGCTTTGCCGCCGAGGAATATCCGGCGAACCGCTACCAGTTTGTCTTCTGGGATCACGGCGGCGGTTCGCTTTACGGCTACGGTTATGATGAGATTTATCCCGATACCGTGATGTTCCTGACAGATATTAAAGCAGCTATTGAAGACAGCGGGATCAAGTTTGATTTTGTCGGTTTTGACGCGTGCCTCATGGGCACCATTGAGGCGGCCTATATGCTGGAGCCTTACGCGGACTATATGATCGGTTCCGAGGAAACGGAGCCGGTTTACGGCTGGGATTATACCCCGTGGCTGAACGCGCTTGGAGAGGATTCCTCCATCGACACAGTTGAGCTTGGTAGAATCATCGTGGATAGCTTTCTTGAACAAAATGCCACATCGGACGATAACAGCCCGGATACGACGCTGTCGGTCGTCGCGCTGCGCGAGATACCGGGCGTTTATGAAGAGCTCTGTGACTATATGGATAACGCCACGGAGGCCCTGGCGAATGAAGAATTCAAAACAATCTCCTCGGCGGTGGCGCGGGCAAGAGCTTTTGCCGAAGGCGATTACGACCTGATTGATATTGTGGATTTCGCTAAAAAGGCCGATTTGGAAGGCCTTGATGCGCTGAAAGATGCGATTCAAAGCGCGGTCAAATATTCCGACAGCACCGCACGCACAGGCGTTTATGGCCTCTCCATGTACTTCCCGTATACAAACTTACAGAATTACGGGTACGCCAAGGACATATTTGTCGATTTCGGTTACGGAGGGTCCATTTACGAGTTTTTTGATTCCTTTGTCAACATTCTGGCCGGCGGGCAGACTTATTCCAACTCCCGCTCGCTGATGGAAACCGTCACGGGCGAGGAGAATACGCAACCAGTGACGGATTACTCCTCGTACGCCTGGTATGACGACAGCGAGGTTGAGAGTTATACATACGACACAATCGATTATTCGGCGCTTGAGATCTTACAGGACGCGGCTACCGGCAGCTGGTATCTGCCGATGACGGAGGAAGACTGGGACCTGATCACCGCCGTGGAGATGCAGATACTTTTTGATGACGGCGAGGGTTATATCGATCTCGGCAGCGATCAGTACTGGGAGACGGACGAGGCCGGGAATCTCCTTCTCAATTACGGCGCAGACAATACATGGTATGCCATCGACGGGCAGATCGTTTGCTATTACGCGCTTGAAACGATTTTTACGGAAACGGATGTAGTATTTGTCGGATATGTCCCAGCTGTGCTCAACGGCACAACGGACATCGATATTATCATTCAAAGAGATGGCGAGTACGGCGAGGATTACATCGCCGGATACCGCCTGCTTAACAGCAATTCATTCTTCGGTGAGGGCGGAACGCTCGGAAAAGGTTACAAGCAGTTCAAGCCGGGCGATACAGTTGATTTTATCTGCGATTTCTATACTTATACCGGTGAATATGACGACAGCTACTTTATCGGCGAAACGCTGACGATAGGCGATACGGTCCCGGTCGTCACATACGAGGATGTCGGGGACAATAACGTACTCCAATGCTATATGCTGATCGACGTCTACCAGAACTATTCCTGGACCGAATACGTCGAATTCAGCGTGGATTACGAGGGTTGATTTATATGAGAAAGGTAAGCGTTATTAGCACAATCGAGATCTACAGAGCATTCAGAAAACAGGGGACATATAAGAATGGTGATTTACTTAATCAGGCACGGCGAAACGGACTGGAACAGGCAGAACAGGCTGCAGGGAATCGAGGACATTGAGCTTAACGAGACGGGTCTGCTCCAGGCAACGGCATGCGCAAAGGCTTTTACCGGCACACCGGTGGACTGCATCCTGACAAGCCCTTTGAAGCGCGCAAAAGTGACGGCGGACATCATTGCCGACACGCTGCGCATCGGCCCGACAATCGTAGAGCGGGACCTGACGGAGCGGGATTTCGGGAAGCTGTCGGGCCTGTCGTATAAAGACAGGGAAACGCTCTTTGCCAGAAACG
>CAZJCH010000291.1:1520-3934 GCA_964544005.1 uncultured Papillibacter sp. | reverse complement strand
GGCGTGTCGTTGTACAGGAGCTACAACTTTACAGAAAACAGCTTTACTATTGCTGAGAGCTTTCAGGAACCATGCGTCATCACACTGGACAATAAAACGCTTGTCTGTACGGACTTCTGGGTCCCCGGCGACGGCGCGTACTTTGAAATGGATATCGTCGAAAAGTTCCCAAAATGGCTTGTCGAGGAAGTGGCGCTTTACGCCACGAATTATCTGGAGCAACAGGCTGCCGAGTGCGACGAGAAGGCCCGGCAGTACGGCGGCTTTGAGGATACGACCGCGCTTATGACCGTCACGTCCGACAGCACCACCGTTCTGCCCTATGAGAATTTGCTGTGGTCGCGCATCTACGCGGAAGATAACAGCAGCTGGCTCAGCGGCGACGCGATAAGCGTGCTTCGTGATTTGGGAGCGGTGCTCGATCAGCTCCCGACGGTGACGCTCCGGGAAGATTTCAGTATGACTTATGCCGCGGACGTCACATATAATGGCGTCACGGTCGTTGCCGGCGAGAGCCTGGAGGTTTTGTACCGGAATGCAGATAAGATGGTTCTGACGGCGCTGCCGGAGGGGACGTATTATGTCGTCGTCGGCGTCACGAAGCAGGGGGACTATATTGAGGCCGGCGGCGATTTTGAGAGCGAGGGTTATGAATGTGTGTTCCGGTATGTTGTCGACGAGCATTCCTATGACAACATGCTCATGAGCCGTCCGATCGCCGAAAAAGTCTGCATCGATCTCCGGCGCACCGCTGACCGCGGACTTGCCGGGTATCTTGCGCCGAAGGACCAGAACGCCTGGCTGGCCGCGTTTTCCGACGCGGTATCGAAGGGCCATGAGCAGGAGGGCGCACGCTGGCTCGACTCGGAGGCCTCGCTGGGTATCTATATCGCGTATCAGGACACATGGTGGGAGTTTTTGGACAGCGGCGCGCTTGTGGGCCACGGCGTACGCGTCGAGGCGGGGGATGCCGCCGGGCTGTTTGAGCTCGCTATGCCCGTCATCGAGCAATATTACGGCGGCCTATATCGCCCCGACAGGATCGAAGGCGTCATCTCCGCGACGCTTGAACTGAGTGGCCGCACCTTTACTGTCACAGACGCGGCCGCGCTGTCAAAGCTCGAAAACCTCCTGTCAACCGCCAAGGAGCTGCGGGGCGGCGCGGGCTGTCCCTTCGGCGCCCTGCTAGGTCTTGAAACGGCGAGCGACGCCGTCGCCGTCGCCCTATCAACGGACGACTGCCCGACCTACCTGGTCAACGGCGTTTACTTCGAATACGATGCCGAAAGCAATAAAGAGCTTTACGCGCTGTTCGGCGTCACGCTGCCGGAGATGATACTATCGCCGACACCCGTCAAATGGTCGCGCGATGAGCTGATCGGCGTCGATATGGCCTCCCTTGACTACGCGTCGGACGATATCGTCATTTTCCACGGGCCTTTCGGTCTGTTCGTGTATGATCTTCATACAACGCGGTTTATCCACAGCGTGGATTTGAAGCCCATCGATTGCCATTACACGCAGGGCAGCAATGTCTGCGAGGTGACCGTCAGCGAGGACGGGGACACGGTGCTGCTGCATCCTGTGGAGACAAACAGCATGTATGTCTATACCGTTTCGGAAAATACTCTCATAAAAACAGCCCATCAGCCGCTGGACCGGCGGTTCGGCCCTACCGTTATGATTGACGATGTGATTGATTCCGAGTCCATCGGGGCGTACAGCTACCGCGCCGTCAAATTCGGGACGGACGACTACGGATATCTCCACACCACCGACTGGACGCTGGGCACTCTGACTTATGTGCGCGGCGATGCCGTATATGCGCTTTTCAATACCGAGACTTGAGCGGGATTAGGCTTGACACGTAACGGCATTTGGGCTAAAATGATGTGCGCGTCTCTCGAAGTGAGGACGTTCATATCTGCCCTCGTAGCTCAGGGGATAGAGCATTCGCCTCCTAAGCGGGAGATCGTTCGAATCCTTTTGATGCATAAAAAGTGAATATGCCCCCGTACCTCACCAGGATAGAGGGCCCGCCTCCTAAGCGGGATGTAGTGCGTTCGAGTCGCGCCGGGGGTGCCAAAGTGCTGAAAATCAATGGTTTTTGGCACTTTTTTCTTTCGCGTACAACGTCGAACTTCATCATGAATGTTCTTTGAATAAATGCATATTTTGCTAATAGGACTTGAACCGTTTACAGAAATTTGCTAATGAATTCAGGGCATTTGCTAATTGGACGAATTAGCACGATCTGGAACTGACGAGATTAGCCAGCGCAGCAGCCAGTTCTGGAGACTCTTGAAGCTGTTTGATCAGCAGGGCTAAATCCACTGTCAGTTTTGGTTCCTCCGGCGGTTTAACGTTTCTCAGGTCCGGGTTTGAGTAGAACGCGCTTTCGAATTTCTGTGCGT
>CAZJCH010000291.1:0-1510 GCA_964544005.1 uncultured Papillibacter sp. | reverse complement strand
TTGATCTTACGATCCTCGTCTAAGATGTGCGCGTAGACTTTTGTGATCATGTCGATCTCTGCGTGCCCCGTGTCGCCCTGCGTGGCCTTTAAATCGCCGTGATTGAGCTTGAGCTTGTATGTAGTGCTAGAATGTCGCAGTGAATGGAATACCACCCTGGATAACTGGGCTTCGTCTCTTAACTTCTCAAACTCCTTGAGAATTATTCTACCCTCGCAGGGTCTTCCATTCGGCAACGCGACAACCAGGTTATAGTTCTGATATTCGTCGCCCAAAAACTGCTTCAATTCGTTTTGAGATTTCTGCCATTCTCGCAGGATGCAGGCTACTGTTTTCGGTAGCCATACTTTGCGTATACTGGATTCTGTTTTCGGTTTTTTAAGAATGACGCGTGTGCTTGTGTTCCCCATGAGTGGTTGGAAAACATGGATAACATCTTTTTCGCCCAGCATCTCGATTGCACGCTTGGAAGCACGCATCAGTTCCTTGTCTATATAGATATATGCGTCATCCTTCGCAAGGTCTTCGTCGCTGATATGGACATTATTCCAGGTGAGTCCAAGAATTTCTCCCATTCTAAGCGAACACGCAAAAGCTAAATTCATTGAAATGTATAATTTAGTATCTTTGCAGGTATCAAGCGCCTTGCGAATCATATCAGCATTCCAGATATCCCGGCGCTTGTACTCAACCTTTGGGCAAGTTGCGTTATCGAACGGGTTTTTATTGATCATTTCCCATCTGACCGCTTGCTTAAACGCACAACGCAGGAGCTTCACAATTTTTTCGATGTTCGCAGGCGTTAGAAATTCGGTCATAGCTTTGCGCGTCTTGGTAGCGACAGAAGGGGTTTTTTGCAATGTCTGTATATACTTGTCTGCGACCCTTGTCGTAATTGTTTGAACCTCCAAATGTCCAATAATGGGATTGATATAGTTGGCAATTAGCGCACAGCTAGAATCGTACATGGAAACGCCCCACTTTTTCTCCCCATACATGCTGACAAAGTCGTACATAAAATCGGCCACAGTTTGCTTTGACGGCGGGATAAAAACACCGGTGATGATTTCATTTTCAATCTCTGTTTTACGTTTTAATGCTTCCTTATGCGTATGCCAGGTTTCCCATTTCTGTTTGGTCTCGCCGTTTTCGTCGGTATAACTATATACCACGGAATATGCCTTTTTACGTTTAATGATAGCAGCCATACTGCTGTACCTCCTTATAGTGTGGTATTATTCTTCTTGTTTGTCCAACCACTCGTCAAAGGACTTCTTTGATACCCGTATGGACGTACCGATGCGTACAACCTTAAAGTGCCCCTCGTTCACTAGGTTATAAGCCGATGAACGGCCAATTCCCAAGATTCTTGCGATGTCTTCAACTTTATAGGTTTTCAGAACAGGGGCAGTAGCGTTACGGCAGCTATCGGTTACGATATTATTCATACGGCACTCCTTTCCTGTAAATTGTCCGATAGCCCGTGGCGATGTCTTGCATAGACATTGTA